>JALZNY010000105.1 GCA_030857525.1 Actinomycetota bacterium | reverse complement strand
GGGCCCGCACCTCGTACCCGGCGCTGAACGAGGCGGTGCTGAGCAAGACCCCTTCCGGCCAGATCGTGAGCGTCAAGGTCTACGTCGACGGAGAGGACTTCACCACCTACCGGGCTGACGGGATCATCGTGGCCACCCCCACCGGCTCCACCGCCTACGCCTGGTCGGCGGGAGGACCGATCGTGGCGCCCTCGCACGCCGCCCTGCTGCTCACCCCGGTGGCCCCCCACACCGTCTTCGACCGCTCCCTCGTGCTCCCCCCCACCGCCACCATCCGCCTCGAGATCACCGCCGACCGGCCGGCTTCATTGTCAATCGACGGCCGTAACCAGCACCTCCTCGCCCCTGGCGACGCCGTGGTGTGCACCGCCGCCGAGCACCCCGCCCGGGTGGTCACCTTCGGTCGCCGCGGCTTCCTCGGCATCCTCAAGGCCAAGTTCGGCCTCAACGACACGGGTTGAAGACGGTGGCGGCTCAGTCTCGTGTGGGTGAGTCCCGGAAATCGGCACTCACGCACACGAGACGCGGATTGGGGTTCGCCGCGTAACGTGTTCGTCATGTGCCACCACGCTCTCGCGCTCGAGTAGGCGACGTGCTCGCCGAGCTGGCCGTCACCAACCTGGGCGTGATCCCGGAGCTGTCGTTGGTCCTCGGTCCGGGCATGACCGCGGTGACGGGGGAGACGGGAGCGGGCAAGACGTTGGTGGTCACCGCCATCGAGCTGCTCGTGGGCGGGCGGGCCGACGCCACCATGGTCCGGCCCGGGGCCGACGAGGCCCGGGTGCAAGGACGCTTCGTCGCTCCTGAAGGCGAGGAGGTGGTGCTGGAGCGGGTGGTGCCGGCCCAGGGGCGCTCTCGGGCCTACGTCGACGGCCGGATGGCACCGGTGAGCACCCTGGCCGAGCTGGGCGCCGGCCTAGTCGATCTCCACGGCCAGCACCGCCACCAGGCGCTGTTGAGCCCAGCGGCCCAGCGGGTGGCGCTGGACCGCTTCGCCCACGTCGACCTGGCGCCCCTGGCCGCCGCCCGAGGTCACCTGGCGGCGGTGACATCGGCGCTGGCCGCGCTCGGTGGCGACGCCGGCGAGCGGGCCGGCCAGGCCGATCTGGTGCGCTTCGAGCTGGAGGAGCTGAACCAGGCGGGCCTCGGCGACCCGGACGAGGAATCGGCGTTGGAGGCCGAGGAGGAGCTGCTGGCCGGGGCGCTGTCCCACCGCGAGGCTGCGGCCGGAGGCCACGAGTCCCTGGTGGGAGACGGTCAAGCGGGCGATGCCGTGGCCAAGGCGCTGGTGGCGGTGGCCGGGCGAGCGCCCTTCTCCGAGATCGAGGTCCGGCTGCGCTCGCTGGCGGCCGAGCTGGACGAAGCCGCCCGCGACCTGCGTACCCGGGGTGAGGTGATCGAGGAGGATCCTGCCCGCCTCGACGCCGTGCGGGCCCGTAGGCGACTCTTGCACCAGCTCCGGCGCCGGTACCAGGCGGCCACCTTGGCCGATCTGATGGTGGTCGAGGCCGACCGTCGCCGACGCCTGGATGAGCTGGAGGGCCACGGCCGCAGAATCGCTGAGCTGGAGCAGCGCCGCGTCGAGGCCCGCAGCGCGCTCGACCAGGCGGCTGCCGCGCTGGGCCGGGCCCGTCGGGCGGCGGCACCCCATCTGGGGCGGGCCGTGGAGGCCCGGCTGCGCACCCTGGCCCTGCCCCGGGCCCGCCTCGAGGTCGTCGTGGGACCCGACGACCCCGGTGACGATGTCGGCTTCCTGCTGGCCGCCAACCCCGGCGAGCCACTGCTCCCGCTGGCCCGGGTGGCCTCGGGCGGCGAGCTGTCCCGCACCATGCTCGCCCTGCGCCTGGCCCTGGGCCCGTCGGGTGCCCCGCCCGGACCGCCCACTCCTGGTCAGGCCCAGCTCGATCCCCGACCCGGCGCCGATCCCACTGTCGCCAGCCTCCCGGCCGCGACCCTGGTGTTCGACGAGGTCGACACCGGCATCGGGGGCGAGGCCGCCCTGGCCGTGGGCCGCTCGTTGGCCGCCCTGGGCGCCGACTTCCAGGTCCTGGTCGTGACCCATCTTCCCCAGGTGGCCGCCTTCGCCCACGCCCAGGTGGCTTTGACCAAGGGTGACGAGGGCGGACGCACGGTGGCGGCGGCGCGCGTGCTCGACAGCGACGGGCGCGTGGTTGAGCTGTCGAGGATGCTCTCGGGCCAGCCCGCCAGCCTGGTGGCTCAGGGCCACGCCGCCGAGCTGCTCTCGGTGGCCGAGCAGGAGCGGACCAGTCGGGCCGCTACCGGCGCCGGCGGCCCCCGCCGATGAGCAGCGTCGACGCCGGCGAGATCGTCAAGGGTCCGGCCCGGGTGGGACGGCGCACCAAGGATCTCGTAGCCCACCTTCGCCCCGGCGACGTGGCTGTCATCGACCACCTCGACCTCGACCGGGTCGCGGCCGAGGGTCTGGTGCTGGCTCGACCGGCGGCCGTGGTCAACGCGGCCCGGTCGATCTCGGGTCGCTACCCCAACGTCGGGCCCCTGCTGCTCGCCGCCGCCGGCATCCCCCTGGTCGACGGCGTGGGCGGCGACGTCATGGAGGCACTCATCGACGGCACCGAGGTCAGCATCGAAGGCGACGTCCTGGCCGCCGGCGGCTGGTCGGCCCGGGGCACCCGCCAGGACATCGAGAGCCTCGAGCGCGCCATCAAAGCGTCGAGGGAGTCGGTGGGCGACGAGCTCGACCGCTTCGCCATCAACACCCTGGAGCACCTGCGCGACGAGCACCGCCAGCTTCTCGGGCCCATCGCCCTGCCTCCCATCGGCGTCGACATGGCCGGCCGGCACGCCCTGGTCGTCGTCCGGGGCCACGACTACCGCGACGACCTGGCCGCGCTGCGCCGGGGCGGTTACATCGACGAGCTCCGCCCGGTGCTGATCGCCGTCGACGGCGGGGCCGATGCCCTGCTCGACCTCGGCCGCACGCCCGACGTGGTGATCGGCGACATGGATTCGGTCTCCGAGCGGGCCCTACGCTGCGGGGCGGCGCTGGTCGTCCACGCCTACCCGGGCGGCAAGGCCCCTGGGGCCGAACGCCTGGAAGGGTTGGGCCTGGACCACACCTGCTTCGAGGCCCCCGGCACCAGCGAGGACATCGCCTTGCTGCTGGCCTACGAGGGAGGGGCCGAGCTGATCGTGGCCGTGGGCACCCATAGCTCCATGGACGACTTCCTCGACAAGGGGCGGGACGGCATGGCGTCGACCTTCCTGGTGCGCATGAAGGTGGGGACGCGCCTGATCGACGCCAAGGGCGTGAACCGGCTGTACCACTCCCGGGTGCGCAAGGGTGACCTGGTGGCGCTGGTGGTGGCCGCCCTGTGCGTCCTCGTCGTGGTCACCGCGGTGAGCCAGCCGGCCCAGCTCTTCCTGGAAAACCTCTGGAACTCGCTCCGGCTGAGCTGAGGTGAGCCCGTGATCAACTTTCGCTACCACCTCATCTCCCTGGTCGCGGTGTTCCTGGCCCTCGCCGTGGGCGTGGTCATGGGCTCGGCCGTAATCGACAAGGCGGTGGTGGAGAGCCTGGAGGACCAGCAGCGGATTATCGCCGAGCGCGTAGACCAGGCCATTGCCGAGAACGAGGGGCTGCAGGCCGAGCTGTCGGAGGTGCAGGACCGGTCGCAGCGGTTGTCCGACGAGGCCACGCCCCGGCTTCTCGCCGACCGCCTGGGCGGGGTCCCGGTGCTGGTGCTGGCCACGAGGGGCGTAGCCTCCGAGGCGATCGACGCCACCGTGGCCCTGCTGGATACGGCCGGCGCTGAGCACGAGGGGACGCTGTGGTTCACCGACCGCCTCACCTTGGATACCGACGAGGAGCGGCGCGACCTGGCCCGGGCCCTGGGGCGCAGCGAGGGCCTGGCCGATACCACCCTGCGGGCCATGGCCATCGACGAGCTGGCCGAGGCCTTGACAACCGATGCCCTCGACGGTCCGGGGGAGGGCCCGCCCGGCCTGGGCGGGGCGCCCGACGCGCCGGCGGATCCCGTCGCCGAGCTGCGCGACGCCGGCTTCGTCGACTTCGACCCCCCCGAAGGGGCCGAGACCCAGACCGCCGACCTGGTGACGACCGGTGCCCGGATCCTGTTCGTCTCGGGTCCTGGAGCTGTGCTCGACGACACGCAGTGGGCCCAGCCCCTGGCCTCGGCCCTGGTGGGCGAGGCGCCGCAGCCGCCGTCGCTCTCGCTCCTGGTGGCGGAATCCTACGCCCCGGGCACCGAGGGCCAGGCGTCGCTCACAGCGGCCCTGCGGGGCGACGACGCGCTATCGACCCGGCTCTCCACGGTCAACCGCATCGACGACTTTGCCGGCCAGCTCGCCGTCGTCCTGGCCCTCGAGGATCTGGGACAGGGGCGGGTGGGGCACTACGGGCGCGACGCCCAGCGCCTGATCCCGGCCCCGGCGGAGTGACCGCGGGCGTGTCCCGGCGACCACCGGGGAAGGGCGACCTGGCCCGGGCCACGGCAGGCATGACCCTGCTCACCTTGGTGTCGCGCCTCACCGGGTTGGTACGGGTGCTGGTGGTGGCCGCCGTGCTGGGCACCACGTTCCTGGGCAACACCTTCCAATCGGCCAACAGCGTGTCCAACCTGGTCTTCGAGCTGTTCGCCGCCGGCGCCCTCCAGGCCGCCATGATCCCCACCCTGGTCGAGCTTTCGGCCCGGGGAGACGACGCCGAGGCCGCTCACGTGGCCGGGTCCCTCCTGGGGCTGGCGATCGCCGTGCTGGGCGTCGTCGCCGCGGCGGGGATGGTGGCCGCCCCCTGGATCATGCGGGCCCTGGTGGCCGGGGTGGAGGCCCCCGACGTGCGAGCGGCTCAGGTCCGCCTGGGCACCACGCTGCTGTGGTTCTTCCTGCCCCAGGTCGTGCTCTACGCGGCCGGAGCGGTGGCCACGGGCGTGTTGAACGCCCAGGGTCGCTTCGCCCTGCCCGTAGCCGCCCCCATCGCCAACAACGTGGTCGTGGTGGTGGCCTGCGCGGTGTTCTGGCACCTGCGCGACGGGGCGCCTCCCGGCCTCGACCTCACCGGCGCCCAGACGGTGGTGCTGGGCCTGGGGGCCACGCTCGGGGTGCTGGCCCTGTCGGCCATCCCTCTGGTGGCCGTGGTGCGTAGTGGCTTCTCCCTGCGCCCCCGGATCGACCTGGCCCATCCGGGTGTGCGGCGGGTCCTGGGCCGGGGCGGATGGGCGGCGCTGTTCCTGGTCGGAACCCAGGCCCTGCTCGGAGTGGTCCTGGTGCTGGCCAACGGGGTGGAAGGTGGCGTCGTCGTCTACCAGGTCGCCTACACCCTGTTCATCGTGCCTCACGCCCTCTTCGCCGTGCCCGTGCTCACCGCTCTGTTCCCGACCCTGTCGCGCCACGCCGCCGGCGGTGACGGTGACGGGTACGCCCGGGGGATGGCCGCCGGGGTGGGGGCGATCGCCTTTTTGGCCCTGCCCGCCGCCGCCGCCCTGGTGGCGCTGGCCGACCCCCTGGCCCGCCTGTTGCTCTTCGGTCAGGGCACGGAGTCGGCGGGGACGGTTGTGCCCGACGTGGTGGTGGCCTTCGCTCCCGGGTTGGTGGGCTACGGCCTGTTCTTGTTCCTTGCTCGGGGCCTCTACGCCGTCGGCGACATGCGGACGGCAGCTCTGGTCCACCTCGGCGTCGTCGCCGCCGCCGCACTGGCCATGGTCGTGGCAAGCGCCCTGGTCGCTGGCCCCGGCCGTATCACGGCGCTAGCCGGCGCCCACTCCGGGGCCTACCTGGTCGGCGCCGCCGTGCTCGGATGGCGGTGTCGCTCCCGC
>JALZNY010000104.1 GCA_030857525.1 Actinomycetota bacterium | reverse complement strand
TGACCCTCGTCGAGCACCTCACCGAGCTGCGTCGTCGCCTGGTCAAGGCCATCCTGGCCCTGGCCATCGGAGGGGTGATCGGGTTCCTGCTCTACGAGCCGGTGCTGCGGATCCTCCAAGACCCCTACTGCCAGGTGAACGAGGGCAACTGCGACTTCATCGTCACCGATCCCCTTCAGAGCTTCTCGGTCCGCCTCAAGGTGTCGGCCTACGTCGGTCTGTTGATCGCCCTGCCGGTCGTGCTCTGGCAGCTCTGGCGCTTCATCACGCCCGGTCTCTACGACAGCGAGAAGCGCTACGCCATCCCCTTCGTGGCCACGTCCGTCCTGCTGTTCTTCATGGGCTCGGGCCTGGCCCTGTGGACCTTCCCCAACGCCCTGCAGTTCTTGAACGACATCGGGGGGGCCGAGCTGGAGGCCATGTACACCCCCGACAAGTACCTGAGCCTCATCACCTTCATGATGCTGGCCTTCGGAGTGGGCTTCGAGTTTCCCATCGTGTTGGTGTTCCTCCAGATGGCGGGAGCACTGACCTGGCAGCGGCTGGCCTCGTGGCGGCGCTGGGCCGTGGTGGGAATCTTCGTGGTCGTGTCGGTCATCACCCCCTCGGGCGACCCCTTCACCCTCTTCGCCCTGTCGCTGCCCATGGTCGCGTTCTACGAGATATCGATCCTCATGGGACGCTTCGTGATCAAGCGCAAGGACGACGAGGAGCTCGTGTGAGGCCGACTGCCCGGAGCCGTTGGGCGGGGCCGCTCTCGCCATGAGCGGACCGGCGACTGAGCCGGGCTACGACTTCTCCCTCGACGACTTCCAGCGTCGGGCCATCGCCGCCCTCGACGAGGGGGACTCGGTGCTGGTGGCCGCCCCCACCGGGTCGGGCAAGACGGTGGTAGCTGAACACGCCGTGGCCGACGCCCTGGCGCAGGGGGGCAAGGTCTTCTACACCACCCCCATCAAGGCCCTGTCGAACCAGAAGTTCGCCGACTTCTCCCGGCGCTGGGGCTCAGAGCGGGTGGGCCTGCTGACCGGCGACACCGCCCGCAACGGCGAGGCCCCGGTGGTGGTCATGACCACCGAGGTGTTGCGCAACATGATCTACGCGGCTTCGCCCACCCTCGACGGCCTGCGCTACGTGGTGCTCGACGAGGTGCACTACCTCCAGGACACCTACCGGGGCCCGGTGTGGGAGGAGGTGATCATCCACCTTGCCCCCGAGGTCCGCCTGGTGTGCCTGTCGGCCACCGTCTCCAACGCCGAGGAGGTGGCCCAGTGGATCTCCACCGTGCGGGGACCCACGGCAGCTGTCATCGAGGAGCGCCGGCCGGTCACCCTGCACAACCTGTACCTGACGGCCGAGCGGGGGTCGTCGCGCCTGCGGCTGCTGCCGACCCTGGTCGACGGCCGGCCCAACCCCGAGGCGCTGCGATTGGAGGCCGGCGCCGAGCAGGGCCCCCGGCGTGGGCGCGACGGACGGCCCAAGGGGCGACGCCTGGTCACCCCCCGGCGCTTCGAGGTGGCCGAGCTGCTGGCCGACGAGGGGATGCTGCCGGCCATCACCTTCGTGTTCAGCCGGGCCGGCTGCGACCAGGCCGTGCGCCAGTGCCTCGACGCCGGGCTGCGCCTGACCACGGCCGAGGAGCGACGCCGTATCCGGACCATCTGCGACGAGCGCACCTCCGGCCTCGACAGTGCCGACCTCGACGCCCTCGGGTGGGCGAGCTGGATGGCGGGCATGGAGTCGGGTCTGGCCGCTCACCACGCCGGGATGGTCCCCCCGTTCAAGGAGGCGGTGGAAGCATGCTTCGTGGCCGGGCTGGTGAAGCTGGTGTTCGCCACCGAGACCCTGGCGCTCGGCATCAACATGCCGGCTCGGGCCGTGGTCATCGAGAAGCTGACCAAGTTCGGAGGCGAGCGCCACCAGACCCTTACCGCCGGGGAGTACACCCAGCTCACCGGGCGGGCGGGGCGCCGGGGCATTGACGAGGTCGGCTACGCCATCGTCTTGTGGTCGCCCTACCTGGCCTTCGGCGAGGTGGCCGCCCTGGTCTCGACCCGGACGCACCCCATCTCGTCGTCGTTCCGCCCGACCTACAACATGGCCGCCAACCTGGTGCGCCGCTACTCGGCCGCAACCGCCCACCACCTGCTCAACCTCTCCTTCGCCCAGTACCAGGCCGACGGCGACGTGGTGGGCATGGAGGCTCGCCTCCAGCGCCTGGGCCGGCGTCTGGCCGCCACCCGATCCGAGGTGGGGTGCGAGGTGGGCGACGCAGCTGAGCTCTTCGCCCTCGAGCGCCGCCTGGCCCAGGCCCGCACGTCCCGCCCGTCCCTGGCCCGACAGACCGAGGAGGCGCTGGCCCGGTTGCGTCCCGGCGACGTCGTGTGGGTGTCGGGGGGGAAGTCGGCCGGTCCCGCCGCGGTCCTCTCGGCCACGCAGCGACGGGGAGGCGCCCAGCTCCGGGTCCTCACCCCCAAGCGTCGCCGCCTCACCCTGGGTTCGGCCGACTTCGCCGAGGCACCCGAGTCGCTGGGGCGCATCGCCCTGCCGCAGCCCTACGCCCCCAACTCGCCGGGCTTTCAGAAGGCGGTGGCGTCGAGCCTGGCCCGGTCCCGGGTGCGCCGGCCCCGCCTACGCCAGCGCCACCCCGACCCTGAGCTCGACGAGCTGAGCCTGGCCGTGACCACGCATCCGGCCCAGGCCTGTCCCGACCTCGACCGGCACCGCCGGGCCTGGGTGCAGGCCGAGCGCCTGGCCGGCGAGGTGGCCGAGATCAAGGCCAAGGTCAAGGGTCGCTCCGACACCCTGGCCCGCACCTTCGACCGGGTGCTCGGAGTGCTGGAGGGCTGGGGCTTCCTCGACGGGTGGTCGCTGACCGAGTCGGGGGAGCGACTGGGCCGCATCTACCACGAGGCCGACCTGCTCATCGCCACCTGCGTGGAGGAGGGCCTGTTCGACGGGCTCGAGCCGCCGGCGCTGGCCGCCCTGGCCTCGGTCTTCAGCTTCGAGGCCAGGGGCCGGGCTGAGCCGGCGCCGCCGTGGTTCCCCTCGTCGGAGCTGCGCCGGCGCTGGACGGCGATCGAGGCCGTCCACCGGCGCCTGGTGGCCGCCGAGGGACGGGCGGGCCTGCCCGTCACCCGTTCGCTCGACCCCGGCTTCGTCGGCCTGGCCCAGGCCTGGGCCGCAGGGGACGACCTCGACGAGGTCATCGGCGACGAGGACCTGTCAGGGGGCGACTTCGTGCGCACCATGAAGCAGCTCATCGACCTGCTGCGCCAGCTCGGTGATGTGGCCCCGCTCGCCGGCACGGCAGCAGCGGCCCGCTCCGCCGCCGACCGGCTCTACCGGGGCGTGGTGGAGGCGTCGTCGACGATCGGTCCCATCGCCGAGGCCGACGAGGCGCTGGCGGCCTCGGTAGACGACGGCGGGTGAGTGCAGTGGCCATCCGCAAGGGCCAGGCGTGGGGGGTACCGGGAGCGCTCCCCCACGACGGGGTGGTGGTCCGCTCCGACGCCGAGGCCCGGGCGGTGGTGACCGAGGCCCGCCGCACGGGGACGACCCTGCCGCCGCTCGGGCTGCTCGGTGGCGATCTGTGCCGCACGCTCGGGGGCCGGGGCGACCAAGGCCGCCTGCGGTCCGACGAGGCGATGACCCTGCCCTGCGACCTGGGCTCAGTGCTCCTCGACGGTCGGCTGCTGTTCTTCGTCGCCCACCTGGTGGCCCGTAGGCCCTGGTGGCGGGGGCGGGCCTTCGTGGCCATGAACGCGGCCTGGCTGGGGGGCTGGAACCTGGGTCCCCGGGCCCACCCCGGCGACGGCCTCCTCGACACCTACGACGCCCACCTGGGGCTGCGCCAGGCCCGAGCCGTGCGCGCCCGCCTGCCCCAGGGGGCTCATCTGCCTCACCCCGGGATCACCGAGCGCCGGACCAAGGCGATCCAGGTCGACCTGGGCACGGCCCTGCCCGTGCGCCTCGACGGCGAGGTGGTGGGCCGGGCGACCACCCTGTCGGTGCGAGTCGAGCCCGACGCCCTCACCGTGTTCGTCTGAGCGCCCCGCTCCCGCGCCCCGCTCCCGCGAACGGGCCAGTCCGGGTTCGCGACCGTGTCGTAGCCTGGCCGACATGGCCGGATCTCCTCCCTCCTCCGCCCACGGCGTGTTCCCCCACGCCGTGGCCTCCTTCGAGCCCACCTCGTCGGGTGTCCTGCTGTGGACCAGGCTCACCGGGGCGACCGAGGCCGACTGGGTGATCGCCCGCGACCCTGGGCTGGCCGACGTGTTCGCCTCGGGACGGGCAAACACCGATCCCGAGCGGGACCACACCCTCGTCGTCGAGGTCGACGGGCTGGCCCCGGCCACCACCTACTGGTACCGCTTCAGCGCCGGCGGCGAGCGTTCGGCGGTGGGACGCACCCGCACCCTCCCTGACGCTCCCACCGACCGCCTTCGCCTCGGCCTGGCCTGCTGCGCCCACTTCTCGGTTGCTCCGCTGGGGGTATACCGGGCCCTGGCCGAGCGTGAGGTCGACCTGGTGGTCCACCTCGGCGACTACATCTACGAGGACGACGGGTCCCAGGGTCCACGGGGCCACCGTCCGCCTCGGGCGGCGGTCACGCTCGACGACTACCGGGCCCGCCTGGCCCAGATCCGCGAGGACCCCGACCTGCAGGCCCTGCACCTGCGCCACCCCATGACCGGCATCTGGGACGACCACGACCTGGCCGACAACGCCTGGCGGGGCGGGGCCAAGCACCACGACCCGGATACGCAGGGTGAGTGGTCGGACCGGGTGGCCGCCGCCGCTCAGGCCCGCCAGGAGTGGATCCCGGCCCGCCTGGTCGACCCGGCCGACCCGCTCGTCACCTGGCGGTCCGTGGCCGTGGGTGACCTGGTGGAGCTGGTGCTGCTCGACACCCGCCTGACCGGTCGCGACCAGCAGGCCGGCGAGGAGGGGGCCAAGCCCCTGGACGATCCGTCCCGGTCGCTGTTGGGCGACGAGCAACGGGCATGGTTGAGCGACCGCGTGCTGGACCCATCCCGCCCCTGGGCCATCGTGGCCAGCGGCGTGGTGGTGAACTCGCTGTGCCTGCCCCTGCCATCGACCGGGTGGCTCAACCCGCTCCTGCCCAACGGCTACGCCGACCTCGACGGCGAGGTGCTCCACGACGACCAGTGGGACGGCTACCCCGTGGAGCGGGAGCGATTGGTGGGCTGGATGGAGGAACGGGCGCAGGCGGGGGGGCGCACGGTGCTGGTCTCGGGCGACGTCCACTCGTCGTGGGCCTTCGAGGGGCCGTGCCGGGAGGGCGAGCCGGTGGCGGTCGAGCTCACCGTGCCGGCCGTGTCGTCGGCGGCCATGGGTCGGGCTCACTACCCGGGAGCCTGGCGGCTGCTCGACCTCGCCGCCCAGCGCATGGACCATGTCCGCTGGGCCGACGTGACCGAGCGGGGCTACGTCGTGCTCGACGTAACCCCCGACGAGGTCCGCTCCGAGTGGTGGTTCGTCCACCCCTACCACGAGGAGCCGGCCGACAGCGCCGAGCTGGCCGCCAGCTTCGTCACCCGCCGGGCGGACTGGCCGCCCCGGTTCCACCCCGGAGGCGACCGAGTCGCCGACCCGCCCCGCCCCGGCCTGCCCGTCCCGCTGCCAGGGCGACCCGACGACCTGAGCGCGCTGCGCCGCCGCCGCCGGCTACGCCTCGGCCGGGATCTGGTGGGCGCAGTCGCTCTGGCTGCGGCACCCATCGCCGTGGTCGTCCTGTGGCGTCGCCGTATCCCGTGACCAGCCTCCTCATGGCGGCCGTCGTAGGGTTG
>JALZNY010000103.1 GCA_030857525.1 Actinomycetota bacterium | reverse complement strand
CGCGATCCCTGTCGAGGCCGACCACCGAGAGGTGGGGATGGGCCTCGAGCAGGGCCCCGGCGTGACCGCCGCCGCCGACCGTGGCGTCGACCACGGTCCCAGGGGGAACGGGACCGAAAAGGTCGACGACGTCGTGCACCATCACCGGGAGGTGGTGGTAGGCGTCCTCGCTCATCGGCAACCCCCCGACCGGCGACGTCCGTCGGGATGTCTCCCCGATCGAGCTTGATGGCAGCGGGCGGAGTAGGGGCTGTCCATCTCGCCGGTCGGAGGGCTGCGGATGAGCGACGGCACCAACAAGGGCCGCCGATTCGTACGCTTGAAGTCTCGCTGCTCCTCTCTCCTGGTCGTGGGGTGGGTGGTGGGGGGTCGTGGTGGGGCTGGGCGCCGGCTCAGATGCCGAGCGCGGCGAGGGACCTGTCGGAGGGGTCGAACCCCTCGTCCTCGTCGGGATGGGTCTCGTGCCAACGGGCCATGTCCCAGATCTCGATGCGGGCGTTGCCACCGACGACCTTGACGTCGTCGACCAGGCCGGCGTGGGTGCGCAACTTGAGCGGGATGGCGAAGCGGCCCTGCTTGTCGGGGACGATGCGGTGCGCCCCGGAGCTGAACTGGGTGGCATACCGGCGGTGCCCCGGACTCTGGCGTGCGTACTCCTCCATCTTCGCCATCACCTCCTTGAACTCGTCGGGTTTGAAGATCGCCAGACACGGGTCGAGCGCCTTGGTTATGAAGCCGACCTCCCCGAGCTCGTCCCGATGCTCGGCGGGCAGGACCACCCGACCCTTGGGATCGAGGGAGCGGTCGAACTCCCCGAGGAACACGGCTCGGCCTTTCGATCGTGGGGGGCTGGGACCCGGCTCAACCTACGCTGGCTCCACCCACCTGTCAACCCCTATCCCCCACCCATCACCATTTTTCCCCACCACCGGGCTAGCTGGGAAGGTGGGCCACCAGGGCATCGACCACCTCGGAGGAGGGGAGGTCGAGGCCAACGGCGACGCCGGCCAGCTCGACGCCACCACGCTGCTGATCGACGGGGTCGAGGGTGAGGAGCCCCAGCAGCGGAACCGGGTCCCAGCGTCTGAGCAGGAGGCACTGGAAGCGGGCGCCGGACCGGCTGCGGCGCTGCGAGATGCCCACGGCCTTGCGCCCACCGGCGCAGACCTCACCGGGGCCCACCCCGGCGAAGCACACGAGCGACGACCACCGGCTCGTCACCAGGCCACCAGTGTGCACCTCGGCGCCATCCACCCCCAGGTCGGCCAGCGCCGCCCGCCACGCCTGGCCCAGCCAGTGGGCGGCCCGGCCCACGTCGTCGTCCCACACGATGTCGCCGCGAGGCAGCACCACGTCGACCCACAACGACCCCCCGGGGACGAGGAGCACCGCTCCCCCGCCGCTGCGCCGGCGCACCAGGGCCACCCCGGCCGCCTCCAGCGCTGGCGCCGCTACGTCGGTCGCGGGCTGCGTGCTGCCCAGCACCAGGGCCGGTCTCGCCACCTCGATCACCGACACGGCGCGCACGGCCGGCTCTGACAGCGACCGGGCGTGAAAGGCGGCCGCCTCCCCCACCTCCCACTCCACCGCCCAAGCCGAGCCCATGGCCTCAGTAGACTCGCCTGGGCATGGCCGCTCCACCATCCCCCCGCCGGCTGACCCAGTTCAGCCACGGCGCTGGTTGAGCCTGCAAGCTCGCCCCCGGCGAGCTGGCGCAGGTCCTGCGCCGATTGGCCCCGGTGTCGCATCCCGACCTGCTGGTCGGCTCCGACACCGGTGACGACGCCGCCGTGTGGCGCCTCGACGCCGACCGGGCGCTGGTGGCCACCGCCGACTTCATCACCCCGGTGGTCGACGACGCCCGCACCTGGGGTCGTATCGCGGCGGCCAACTCCGTCTCCGACGTCTACGCCATGGGGGGCCGCCCGCTCTTCGCCCTCAACCTGGTGGGCTGGAACGTCGACGAGCTTCCCACCGAGCTGCTGGGCGAGGTCCTGGCCGGTGCGGCCGAGGTGGCGGCCGAGTGTGGCTTCGTCACCGTCGGGGGCCACACCGTCGACGACCCCGAGCCCAAGTTCGGCCTGGCCGTGGTGGGCGAGGTCCACCCTGACCGGGTGCTCACCAACGCCGGGCTGCGCGCCGGCGATGCGCTGGTGCTGACCAAGGCGCTCGGGGTGGGGATCATCGCCACCGCCATCAAGCGCGACCTGGCGCCCGCCGAGGTGGCCGCGGCGGCGGTGGCGTCGATGACCGCCAGCAACGCCGAGGCGGCGCAGACGGCGTTGGCCGCCGGCGCCACCGGAGCCACCGACGTCACCGGGTTCGGACTCCTCGGCCACCTGGCCCGCATGGCCGACGAGTCCAAGGTCGACGTCGTCATCGCCGTCGGTGCCGTCCCGCTGCTAAGCGGGGCCCGGGCCCTCGCCGAGGAGGGCTGCGTCCCCGGCGGCAGCCGTCGCAACCTCGACTGGGTGGACCCCACGCTCGACCGAGGGGAGGCCGGCGAGATCGACGTCCTGCTCCTGGCCGACGCCCAGACCTCGGGTGGCCTGCTCTTCGGAGCCGAGCCCCAGGCCGCGGCGGCCGCGGTCGAACGGCTTCTGAGCACCGGCCACCAGGCGGCGATCGTCGGCCATGCTCGCTCCGGGGACGGTCGTCTACGCCTGGTCGGCGGCAGCTGACCGCGGGCGAGCCCGCCGGCCCACGTCCGTCGCAGTCCGTCTCTAAGCTCGACCGGATGCCGGAGCAGGACCAGCGGGCGGAGCAGGACCAGCCGGCGGAGCGCCGACGCATCCCGCTGCCCATCCTGCTGACCCCGATCGTGATCCTGGCCGTGGTCGGCACCGTCGCCGACGTCATCGGGCCGGGCCTGATCACCGAGCGCCCGCTGCTGCAGATGTTCATGAACCCCCGCAACCGCTACCTGCTGCTGGCCTCGCCCCAGGTCGACACCGTGCCCTTCTTCGTCGTCGGCTTCGTGCGCCTGGTGCTGACCGACCCGCTGTTCTTCCTGCTCGGCGTGCAGTACGGCGACGCCGCCCTGCGCTGGGCCGAGCGCAAGCTCGACGACGACATCGGCTTCATCCGCACCGCCGAGCGCTTCTTCGCCCGCTTCGGGTCCGCCATCATCCTCATCGCCCCCAGCGGCTACCTCTGCCTGCTGGCCGGGGCCACCGGCATGCGCACCCGGCGCTTCGTCATCCTCAACGTGGCCGGCACCACTGGCCGCCTCGTGCTGTTCCGGGTGCTGGGCGAGACGTTCAAGGACGAGCTGCTGAGCGTGCTCGGGTTCATCCAGCGCTACCAGTGGTGGCTGATCGCCCTCTCGCTGGTGGTCGTGGCCATCCAGTCCCGGCGCAAGCGGTCGTCGGGGACATTGCGGTCCCCCTCGGAGCTGGAGGAGGAGATCGAGGCGGTGGAGGACGAGCTGTCGGTGGAGCGCCGGAAGAGCCAGTCCCCGACGGCGCCGTCAGCGACGCCGGCAGCAGGATCCGCTCCCACCGACAGCGACGGATGAGCCGTCGTCAGCCTCCGGGCAGGAAGTCGCTGTCGAGCACCTGATCGAGGCGCCAGGGACAACGGTCGTCGAAACGGTCCTTGGATAGCTGGGACTGCTTCGACGCCAGCACGACCGCCCGCGGCCAGACGGCAACGACCAGGTCGGGGAGGCTGGGGCGCAGGCTCGGGGATTCGTCGAGGACGCTCTCTATCTGCACCCGCTGTTCGGCGATGGTCGACTCCCACGAGACGCTGCGGCACGCCGGCTGCGCATCCCACTTGGCCAGGTGGGCCAGGAGAATCACCAGGCGGCTCCTGATCTCCCGCCGCTCGCTCCTGGCCACGTCCTCGATCTCCTCGGCCACGTTCTCGACGTCGATCTTGTCCCAGCGCCGGGCCCGGAGCAGCTCCGCCTGGGCCAATGCCCAGGCCGACCCGTCGGTTTCGTAGAGCTTGCCGGAGGCCTCCACCCCCACCAAGCTACCGCTGCATGAGGAACTACCAGAGCCAGCTCGACGACGTGGTGGCGACCAAGGGCCGGACCAACGAAGCCGACCGGTTGCACACCCTGTTCGATGTGGTCTGGCGCCACCTGATGGAAGACCGGCCCGACGCGGCCACCTTCCTGGGCTGGTCCGAGGGCCACGACCGGCTGCCCGACCTCTCCCTGGCCGCCACCCGGCGCCGCCGGGCCGAGGCCGGCAGCCCCCTCGCCGCCCTGGCCACCATCGACGCCGATCAGCTCGGCGGCGCCGACCGCCTCAGCTACGACGTGTTCGCCTACCAGCAGGGCAGCGAGGCCGCCGCCGCCGCCTTTCCCGGCGACCTGCTGGCCGTCACCCAACTGGAGGGGCCCCAGACCGAGCTCCCGCTCCTGCTCGGCGCCATGCCCAGCGCCACCACCCGCCACCACGACGACCTCCTGGCTCGCCTGCGGGCGGTACCGGCACTGCTCGACCAGACCATCGAGCTCCTGGAGGAGGGACGCCGGACGGGGGTGACGCCGCCCCGCATCACCCTGCGCGACGTTCCCGCCCAGGTAGAGGCCTTCCTGGTCGACGACACCTCGACCAACCCCCTGCTCGCCCCCTTCGCAACCCTGCCGGCGTCGGTCCCTATCGCCGCGGCGGCTGATCTTCGACGTCAGGCCGAAGCCATCCTGGCCGCCGTCGTCGTCCCCGCCTTCGCCCGCCTCCACGCCGAGCTGGTCGAGCACTACCTGCCCGGCGCCCGGGAGACGACCGCCCTGGCCGACCTCCCCGACGGGCGTGAGTGGTACGACGAGCGGGTTCGCTACTTCACCACCACCGAGCTCAGCGCCCGAGAGGTGCACGAGATAGGCCTGGCCGAGGTGGCTCGCATCGGCGCCGAGATGGACCGGGTACGGACGACGACCGACTACACCGGTCCGGCCGAGAGCTTTCCCGAGCACCTGCGCAGCGATCCCCGCTTCTTCTTCAAGTCGGCCGACACCCTGCTCGCCGCCTACCGTGACATCGCCAAGCGCATCGATCCCGAGGTCGTGCGCCTCTTTCGCCGTCTCCCCCGCCTGCCCTTCGGTATCGCCCCGGTGCCGGCCGAGATGGCGCCCTCGGCCCCGGCCGCCTTCTACCTCGAGGGCTCCCTGGAGATGGCCCGGCCCGGGCGCTTCTTCGCCAACACCTACGACCTGGCCGCACGACCGTCGTGGAACATGGAGTCGCTCTGCCTGCACGAAGCCGTGCCCGGCCACCACTTCCAGATCACTCTGGCCCAGGAGCTCGACGATCTCCCCGAGTTCCGCCGCCGGGGCCTGTTCACCGCCTACGTGGAAGGCTGGGGCCTGTACTGCGAGAGCCTGGGCCCCGAGCTGGGCCTGTATCAGGATCCCTACCAGCGCTTCGGCGCCCTTGACGCCGAGATGCTGCGCGCCATCCGACTCGTGGTCGACACCGGCCTGCACGCCCTGGGCTGGAGCCGGGACCGGGCCATCGCCTACTTCGCCGAGCACTCCGTCACCCCCCACCACGACATCGTCGTGGAGGTCGACCGCTACCTGGTCCTGCCCGGCCAGGCCCTGGCCTACAAGGTGGGCGAGCGCAGGCTGGCCGAGCTACGAGCCCGGGCAACCGCTCGCCTGGGCACTCGCTTCGACGTGCGGGCCTTCCACGACGAGCTGCTCCGCCACGGCGCTCTCCCCCTCGACGTGCTCACCACCCTGATGGAGCGGTGGATCGAGTCAGTCGAGACGGAAGAATCCAGCACCGCCTGAGGAAACGGGCATCGCCTTCTTTGTCGGGTGAGCAGTGTGAGGCACTGTTGAGTCGGCAAAGAACAGGCCGTGTGGCGGCCGAGGGTGGCTACTCC
>JALZNY010000102.1 GCA_030857525.1 Actinomycetota bacterium | reverse complement strand
ACGCTGAAGTTGGTGACGCCCGCAGCCCGGGCCTTGATGAGGGTCACCGCGGTGGACGGCGCCGTGGTCTCGAAGCCGATGGCGAAGAAGATCACCTGGCGGTCGGGGTTGACCATGGCGATGCGCAGGGCATCGAGCGGGGAGTAGACCATGCGCACGTCGGCACCTCGGGCCTTGGCCTCGAGCAGGTTGCCCTTGCTGCCCGGCACCCGCATCATGTCCCCGAAGCTGGTGAAGATGACGTCGGGCTCCTCGGCCAGGGCGATGGCGTCGTCGACCCGCCCCATGGGGATGACGCACACCGGACAGCCCGGCCCGTGCACCAGCTCGATGTTGGCCGGCAGCACGTTCTCGATGCCGTGCTTGTAGATGGTGTGGGTGTGCCCGCCACACACCTCCATGAACTTGCGGTGCTTGCCGTCGGAGATGGCGACGATCTCTTCGACGGCGCGCCGGGCTGCAGCCGGGTCGCGGTACTCGTCGACGAACTTCATTCGGCCCCCTTCGGGTGGTTGATGGTGATGTGTTCGACGATGTCGTGGTCGACATCGTGTCGGTCTACGTCGTCTCGGTAGTGGGCCTGCACGGCGCCCCACAGGGCGTGGGACAGCGCGGCCTGGGTCTCTTGGATGCGGTGCACGCTGTCGGAGCGCACCACCAGGCAGTGCTCGAGGTCGTCGCAGTCGGCCATGCGCCCACCGTCGTAGCCGGACAGCCCGATCGTGCGCATGCCCCGCTTGGCGGCCTGGGTGAAGGCCCGTAACAGGTTCTCGGAGTTGCCGCTGGTGGACAGGCCCAGGGCGATGTCGCCCGGACGCCCGTGGGCCTCGATCTGGCGGGAGAACACCACGTCGAAGCCGATGTCGTTGGACAGGGCCGAGAGCACGGCGTGGTCGGTCACCAGCGACCGGGCCGGCAAGGGCTGGCCCCAGGGCGGGCTGGTGAAGAGCTGGGCCACATCGTCGGCGTCGGTGGCGCTGCCGCCGTTGCCAAAGGCGTAGAGCTGGCCCCCGGCTTCGAAGCAGCGGGCCATGACGGCGGCCACCTCTTGGAGTTGCGTGTCGAGGAGCTCGAGCGTCTCCACCCGCAGGCGGCTGCTCTGCTCCCACTTGGCCGCGGCCGAGCCGGCCAGGTCGGCCAGCAGGGAGGGGGCGTCGTGCTCGTCGCCTTCGATGAATGGATACAGGAAGTCGGTGGTCTCGGGGCTCACGGTCGAGCCTTCTCCAGCGAGGCCTTCTCCAGCGAGGCGATGGCCGAGCCGGCGTGCACCAGGACCAGGTCGCCGGGTCGGGGCGCTTCTATGAGGCTGGTGTCGATGTGCTCTCGGCCCTCGGCCGTGCGCACCAGGGCGTCGCCCGAGTCGTCGACGCTCACCACCTCGGCCGTACGGCCTTCGTCGGAGCAGGTGATGCACACCTCCTCGTCGCAGGTGTCGGGCCGCAGCAGCCCGGTGTGCTCGAAGCACACGTGGGTCAGCTCCCACAGCAGGTGGTACATGCGCACGAACAGCTCGGACGCCACCAGGGGATCGTCGACATCGAGCCAGAGCACATGGTCGGCGATCCCGTCGGCGGGACGGGGCCCGGCCCCGATCCACACCGTCTCGGTGCCCCACGCAGGGCCCCGGCGCATGGCTTCGGTGACGTCGGTTTCAGCAGCCTCGGCCACAGCCACCACCATGTCGCCGGGGCGGACGGTGGCCCGCAGGGTGGCGACCAGGTCGACGCCAGCGGGCACGACCACGGCCGGCAGGGCCCGCTTGCCCATGATGACGGGGTGGACGAACTCCACGGCGACGTGGTGGGCGTGGAAGGCCGACGACGGTGAGATGCACCACAGGGTGCCCCCGGCGGCAAAGCGGCGAGCCAGGGCCAGCGAGGCCCGGGCGAGGTCGTCACACAGCCCGGTGCCGGCCGACGCCCCGAGGTCGGCGCCGGCGAAGGGCGCGAGGTCGGGACGCGTCATGGTCACAGCGGTGTGCTCTCCGAGAACTGTTCGATCTCGTCGTCGTACACGCTGCCCAGCTCCTTGATGAACGACAGGGTGCTGGCCGCCTCTTCCTCGTCGATCTTGGCCATGGCGAAGCCGACGTGGATGAGGACCCACTCGCCCACGGAGATGCCACCCTCCTCGGGGCTCATGACGAGGCCGATGTTGATCTCGCGGCGAACGCCGTCGACCTCGGCCACCGCCCGGTGCTCATCGAGGTCGAGGATCTCCACGACCTGGCCTGGGATTCCGAGACACATGGTTGGTCAGCCTCCTTGCGCCGCGATGGCGGCGGTGTTGTGGGAATGGGACGCTTCGCGAATGGTGTCGGCGAGGCGGGAGATGGCGGCGACGGCGGGTCCGTCGGGAACAGCGTCGAGCAAGGGGGTGCCGGCTAGGTCGGCCTGGACGACCTCGTCGCTCCAGGGCACCTCGCCCAGGTGCTCTAGGCCGTGGCGCTCACAGAACTCGGCTACGGCCTTGGCCCCGGTGGTGTCGCGGACCTTGTTGGCCACGACCCCCACCCGGGGGATGGGCAGCTCGTCGGCCAGGCGGGCGATGCGCCGCACGGCCTCCAGCGAGCGGTAGTAGGGCTCGGTGACGAGCACCAGGAGATCGGCGTTGCGGGTGGTGCCCCGGCTCATGTGCTCGGGGGACGCCTCCATGTCGATCAGAGTGATGGTGTCGGGCTCCTCGCCGAGGTCGCCCATCAGGGCGCTGACCGTGGCATGAGCCGAGCACAGGCACCCTTCGGAGGAGTGGCCGGGCTCGCCCATGAGCACCAGGCGCACCCCGTCGGGACCAGCCAGGCCGTGACGTTCCAGGACGTCGGCCACCGGCTCGATGAGCGACGGCCCGCCCACCAGGCGGCGGGAGACCAGGGAGACAGGCAGGAACGGGGCTCCGGCACTGCGTTGACGGTCGATGCCGAGGGCCAGGGCGAGGTTGGGGTTGCTGTCGCCGTCGATGGCGACCACGGGCGAACCGGATCGGGCCAGCAGCCGGCACAGGGTGGCGCTGATGGTGGTCTTGCCCGCACCTCCCTTGCCGGCCAGGGCGACCCTCATCGGGGTACCAACGGGTTGGCGGCCGAGGCTCCTTGGAGGAGGTCGTAGCGGTCGAGGACGTCACCCAGCAACCGGTGGACCTCCCGCACGGCGTCGAGCGAACCGCGCAGGACCTCGCGCCCCTCCTCGGTGAGGAGGTAGCTGCGCCGAGCCGGACCCGCCTGGGACGGTTCCCACCACGAGCTCACCAGCCCGGACTGCTCCATCGAGCGCAGCGACCGGTACAGGCCCCCGGCGTCGGCGTTGCGCACGCCGGCCTGGCGGACCTGCTCCAACAGCTCGTAGCCGTGCGAGGGTCCCTCGGCGAGGAGCAGGAGCAGGCAGGGTCGTACATAGGAGCGGGAAAGCCCTTCGCCCTCGGGTCGCGACGGGCGGGCCATCAGTGGTCGTGCCCGGCTCGTTCGGCGGCACAGGTCGAGGCCTCTTCGGCCGAGCTGTGGCACCAGCAGTCGGCGCTGCACTCGCCGTGGGTGGGGCGGGTGAGGTCGCTGAAGGAAGCGGCGAACTCCAGGGCCCCTTCCTCACGGCCGCGCTCCGACAACGAGAAGATGTCACCGTCGCGAACCAGGTAGCCGTCGGCGACCAGGTGGTCGAGGTAGCTGATCCCGATGTTGGCATCGACCCCGAGGAACTGCTCGATCATGGGGGCGTCGACGAAGTCCCCGAAGCCTTCTCCCTGCAACCAGAACATCACTTGGAGGATCTCGCTGCGCCAATACAGTTCACGCAGTGAGTCCGACTTTGGGGAGTGCAGATCGTCCATGGCCCCTCCTGAGGTCGCAGCCGACGGCGTCTCGCACCTGAGTGAGAAGGTGGACACCCGGTGGATGCAGACTACACCCACCTAACGACCTCGACACGGGAAACTCCATCGGAGGACAACCGGCCGGCGTCGGCAGCGGGAGTCGACGGTGTGAAGCTCGGGAAAACTTCTCCTGACGGCGCCCAGGATTAGATGTAGCCTACATATACCAGGCCCGAGGGGCCGCTGGTCGGGGTGAGCCAGAGGGGTCGCACCTACGAGCGGGACATGAGCACCTCGGCAAGCTACGGGAGGGAAAGCGTGAGCGAAGGTAGAGGACAGAGGTCCCGCAGGGAGCCGCTTCGGGCGACCACCAGCGGCCGCGGCGCGACGAGCACGCGGGGACGCGACAGCCACACCGAAGGCGTGAGCAACGAGGACCGGTCCGGCGGCGGGTCTGTCGCCCGCCAGGCGGGCAACAAGCCCATGGACTCCGAGACGGGGGCGTGGAAGACCGAGCTCAACCCGGGCCTGGGCACCGTGGACCTCATCGACGGCTACGACCCGTTCGACCCGTTCTCGCCCATCGGTATCCGCAGCCGGGTGCTCGAGGAGCCTGACGACGTGCTCCAGATCGGCCCGCTCAAGAAGATCTACCTGATCTGGATGGTGGGCGGCTCGTGCGACGGCTGCAGCGTGGCCGTGACCGGCGGCACCCACCCCCGGGTGGAGCACCTGCTGGCCGGCATCATTCCTGGCCTGCCCCGCGTCGAGCTGGTCCACACCGTGGTCTCCACCGAGTCCGGCCCCGAGTGGGTGCACAACCTGTTCATGGCCGAGCGCGGCGAGCTCGATGCTCCCTACGTCATCACATGGGAGGGCTCGGTCATGGACGAGTCGGTCGCCAGCGCCACCGGCGGCTACTGGATGGGCCTGGGTGACGACCCCCAGACCGGCCGCCAGATCACCAGCCTGGAGTGGCTCGACCGCCTGGCCCCCGGCGCCGCCGCCGTCATCGCCATCGGTACCTGCGCCACCTGGGGCGGCATCCCCGCCGCCAAGGGCAACGTGACCAACTCCATGGGCGTGATGGACTACCTGGGCAAGGACTACCGCTCCGCCTTCGGCGTTCCTGTCGTCAACGTCCCCGGATGTGCGCCCATCGGCGACAACTACCTGGAGACGGCCTCGGCCACCCTGCTGTTCCTCAACGGCCTCGGACCGCTGCCGGAGTTCGACGAGATCGGTCGCCCGGCCTGGCTGTTCGGGGAGACGGTGCACCGCCACTGCCCCCGTGGCGGGTACTACGAAGAAGGCGTGTTCGCCGAGGAGTACGGCGACAAGGAGTGCCTGGTCGAGCTCGGCTGTTGGGGCCCGGTCGTGCAGTGCAACATCGTCGAGCGCGGGCAGGTCGACGGCCACGGCGGGTGCATGCAGATGGGCGGCATCTGCATCGGTTGCACCATGCCGGGTTTCCCCGACAAGTTCTCACCCATCTACCAGACCTCGCCGGGTTCGTTCCTGTCCAGCAACACCAGCCGGGTGGCGGGCGGGTTCATCCGCCGTACCCGCAACCTGACCCGGGTCGACAAGAACATGACCACCCGCTGGGACCGCGAAGGTACGTCCAGCGGTTGGGCCCGGTCGAAGTCCGCCCCCAAGGGAGCGCTCAAGCAGCTGCACAAGTTCTACGGGAAGTACCAGCACTCCGACCGCCTTCACGGCAAGTCGTACACAAACTAGCAGGGAGAGGAATCTCTAACTATGTGTTTCAAGAACCTGCCCATCGAGTTCGACGCCAACGGCAAGGCCAGCCTGCGTGAGGGCGCCGGCGACCCCTACGGGTACACGGCCACGCCCAACAAGGGCTACGTGCGGCGCCAGGAGGGTCCTGGCGCGCAGCTCGCGGCCCCGCCCAAGCTGCGGGACTGGAGCATCGACCCGGTCACCCGGGTGGCCGGCGCCCTGGCTGTGCACACCACCCTCGACCTGGAGAATCGCAAGGCGGTCGACGCCTACTCCCGGGCCATGCTCTTCCGGGGCTACGAGATAATCCTCCAGGGCCGCGACCCCCGA
>JALZNY010000101.1 GCA_030857525.1 Actinomycetota bacterium | reverse complement strand
CCACCATCCCGACTGGTCGAACTCGTGGAACACGGTGACGATCGATATCGCCAGCCATGCCGCCGGTGGCATCACCGACACCTGCTTCGACCTGGCGTCGGCAGCCGACCACCTGAGCTGATCCCGGGCTCTCTTCCGGCCCCCGGCGCCTCCATGGTCCCTGCGGGAACCTCGGCCCCGTCCGGCGGCGTCCAACCGCCATGAATCTCCAGGCTCTCGTCGTCGTCCTCCTGGTCCTGACCGCATGTGGAGGCGAAAGAGACGTTGACCGGGTCAGCGTGGCCTGGGAGTCGATCGAGCTCTCCGACGACCGGCGCACGATCACGGTCACCACGTCCTATCCGCTGGCCGCGTCCTGCGTGAAGGAGGCGGACGGTGTCGACGTCCGGGTCCAGGGCGAGGTTGCGGTCATCTCGGCCTGGATGAGGGGCCCCGATCTTCCCCTGCCGCCAGACACGGACTGCACGGCCGAGTGCGGTCTGGTCACGCAGTCGGTGACGCTGGCGGAACCACTGCCGGACGAGGTATCGGCCCTGGAGCCCGCCCCTGGATCGGTCGACGGGTGCTGGTGAGCGCCTCGTCGACGGCTGACCCTACCTCCGCACCCTTCTCGGGGCCGAGGCGGGGGTGGGCAGGCCGGTGCCGTGGCGCAGGCCGTCGAGCAGGTCGAGGAGGGCGTCATCGGCGCTGATCTCAGGGATCCAGCCCAGATCCCGTTGCGCCCGGGTGGTGTCGAGCAGGGGGACCCCGAGGGCCAGGTCGATCCAACCCGGAGGCGACGGCTGCAGGCGCAGGCGCCAGGTCAGGTCGGCTGCGACGCGCAGTGCCTTGGCCGGCATCGGCACCGGTCGAGCCGAGAGGACCCGGGCCAGCTCACCCACGTCGAGGACCGGTCCCGCGGCGATGTTGAAGGCGCCCCCGACCTCGGCCAGGGCGGCGAGGCGGTAGGCGTGGGCGGCGTCACGGGTGTGCACCCCCTGGAAGGCCAGCCCCGGCGTGTCGGGGACCACGGGGATGAGCGACGGCCGGAGCAGTCCGACGGGTACGAGGGGGCCGAGGAACAGCCGGCGGATGCGCTCGGCTGCCTCCCGCTTGAACACCAGGCCCTTGCGCAGGCGCACCACCCGCACGTCGGGGTGCTCGTCCTCGAAGCGGTCCAAGAGGCGCTCGACAGCCGACTTGTGGCGGCTGTAGAAGCTGGAGGCGATGCCCTCGGTAGGCCAGGTCTCGTCCACCAGCCGGTCTTTGGGGCCCCGCGAGTAGGCGCCCACCGACGAGGCGTAGACCAGGGCCGCAACGCCGGCTTGGGCCACGGCCGCCAAGACACGCTGGCTGCCCCCGACGTTGGTCGCCTCCATGACCTGCACGTGGTGCGAGGGTTGGATCCGCCAGGCCAGGTGGATCACCACGTCGGCTCCCCGGAAGCGGGCGGCCAGGTCGGAGGTGGTGACGTCGGCCCGGTCCCAGTCGACCTTGGCCAGGGCCGACTCCTGGGGTGGCCGGCGGGCCAGGCCGAGCACCGAGCCGACGCCGGGCTCCGCGTCGAGCACCTCGAGCACGCTGGTGCCTACGTTGCCCGTCACCCCGGTCACCACGATGCGCATAGCCCCGCCCTACCCAAACGTTGCCGTTCCCGGCCCCTCGCTATCCGGGCAGCTCCGCCGCGGGATCGTGGCGCACGATGACGCAGTAGGAGCCCAGGGCGACCAGGCGGTCGGCCGTCACCTGTCCCTCGCTGGTCAGCACCGCCTCGATGGCACCGGTGACCTCGTCGAGCTCCACCTCGGTGACGTTGCCCAGCTCGTTGCCGTGGCTGGAGAGCACCCGCTTGCCCTTCCAGTCGAAGTCGCCGGCCATGGCCCGCTCCTCACGGGCGTCGGCCGCCTGGCGCACCCGTTCCTCGCTCTCGACCACCACTGCATCGGTTCCCACCCCGCTGACGTCGACCCAGTCGACCAGCCCGTCGCGCCCCACCTGGAGGGCGACCACCCGCCGTGGTGGTACGTCGAGCAGGACCCGCTCGACCTTGCCCATCTTCTGAGCACTGGCCTTGCTCATCACCCGGGCGCCGGTGACGTCCTTGAGCAGGCGCCTCATGCCGGGTCGCTCGAGTTGGCCGACCGCAGGTGGTCGCGGAAGCGCTCCACCGAGGCGCCGAAGCCGGCCAGGTCGTCACTGACGAAGTCCTGCACCGCGGCCGGCACCATGAGGGCCTCGCCCGAGACGGCCAGGGTCTCGGGGAGGGGGACGAAGACGTGGCCGCCCGAGCGGGGGGTGAGGACCTCGCTGCCCCCGATCTCGTAGCCCACCACCTCGGGCTCGTCGGCCACCAGCACCACCACGTCGGTGACCTCGCCGAGGCGTTGGCCGGCGTCGGTGATGACCTCGCTGCCGAGCACGTTGCGTCCCCGGGAGTCCTTGACCTCCTGGGCTAGCACCTCGTCGCGCTCGGCCAGGTCGCCGGCGGTGGCGATCATGACCGCGTGGCGCCCGAGGCTGACTACCCCGGACCAGGCCAGGACCTGCTTCATCGGCCCTCCGAGGAAGCCCCGGTGGTTCAAGGTGAAGCCGAGCAGGGCGGCCTCCGTGGTGCCGTAGACGACGTCTTTGACCTCGGCGATGGCTTCGCCGCCGTCGAGGGTGACGACGGGGTGACCGATGAGCTCGGTGGCTCGCAGCAACAGGGAAGGGTGGGCGTTCACCTCGACGTGCCGCCCCGCCGGCCCCGTCCGCCTCGGGAACGGCTCGCGCTGGTGTCGGCCGCGATCACCCCACCCGAGCGGCGCTTGCGCTGCACGACCACGGCTAGGACCAGGAGCAGGATCACGACGGCGACGATCGCCATGACGATCTCGATGTCCATCAGAGCCTCCTCGACAGGGCTGGCGGGTGGGGGAAGCGTAGCGCCGCCGGCGTCGCCCTACCCCCTTTCGCTCACCGGGAGGTAGGGACGCTCCGCGGAACCGATGAAGCGCTGGCGGGGCCGGGCGATGCGCTGGTCGGGATCGCCCAGCAACTCGACCCAATGCGCCAGCCAGCCCGCCGTGCGGGGGATGGCGAAGAGCACCGTGAACATCTCCAGGGGGAAGCCCATGGCCTGGTAGATCAGCCCCGAGTAGAAGTCGACGTTGGGGTAGAGCTGGCGCTCGACGAAGTAGTCGTCCCCGAGCGCCGCCTCCTCCAGGGCCAGGGCGATGTCGAGGAGCGGGTTGGTGCCCACGGCGGCGAAGACGTCGTCGGCCGTCTGCTTGACGATGCGGGCCCGGGGGTCGTAGTTCTTGTAGACGCGGTGGCCAAAGCCCATGAGGCGGCCCTCGCCCCGCTTGATCCCCTCGAGGAAGGTGGGCACGGCGTCGACCGAGCCGATTTGGTCGAGCATGCGGATGACGGCCTCGTTGGCCCCGCCGTGCAGGGGCCCGTAGAGGGCGGCTGCCGCTGCGGCCGTAGCCGAGTAGGGGTCGGCGTGGGAGGAGCCGACCGTGCGCATGGCCGTGGTCGAGCAGTTCTGCTCGTGGTCGGCGTGCAGGATGAACAACACGTCGAGGGCCCGGGCCAGGACGGGGTCGGCGTCGAAGTGGGCGGCTCCCACCCGCCACATCATGGACACGAAGTTGCTGGCGTAGTCGAGGTCGTTGTCGGGATAGACGAAGGGCATGCCCACGCTGAAGCGATGGGCGAAGGCGGCCAACGTCGGCATCTTGGCGATGAGGCGCACGATCTGCTTGCGGCGCACCTCGGGGTCGAAGATGCCCTTGGCCTCGGGGTAGAAGGTCGACAACGCCCCCACCGTGGAGACGAGCATGCCCATGGGGTGGGCGTCATGGTGGAACTGCTGCATGAAGTGCTTGACGTTCTCGTGTACGTAGGTGTGGATGGTGATCTCATGCGCCCACGCCGCCAGCTCGTCGGCGCTGGGCAGCTCACCGTGGATGAGCAGGTAGGCGACCTCGAGGTAGGTCGAGCCCTCGGCCAGCTGCTCGATGGGGTAGCCCCGGTAGCGCAGGATGCCCCGTTGGCCGTCGACGTAGGTGATGCGGCTCGAGCACGACGCGGTGGACACGAAGGCGGGGTCGTAGACCCGCAGGCTGGGATCGAGGGAGCGCAGGGCCGACGACGCGATGGTGTTGTCGGCCTCGACGGGCACGGTCACGGACTCGCCCGTGCGATTGTCGGTCAGGGTGATCGAGTCATCCATGGGGCTCCACCGTAGGTGGCCGCTCGCAGGTGCCCGACCACGGGCCCTACAACGGCAGGTTGTCGTGCGCCCGGCGGGGGAGGCGCTCGCGCTTGGAGGCCAACGCCTCCAGAGCGGCGCCCACCGCCCCGCGGGTGTCGGCCGGGTCGATCACGGCGTCGACGTAGCCCCGCTCGGCCGCCGTCCAGGGGTTGAGCAGGTTCGCCGCGTACTCGGCTTCTCGAGCTGCCCGGGCTTCGAGGTCGTCGCCCCGGTGCAGGATCTGAGCCGCCTGGCGGGCGCCCATCACCGCCATCTCGGCGCTGGGCCAGGCCAGGCAGATGTCATTGCCCATGGTCTTGGAGTCCATGACGATGTAGGCCCCGCCGTAGGCCTTGCGCAACACCACGCAGATCCGGGGCACGCTGGCCCGGGCGTAGGCGCCGACCAGCTGGGCGCCGTGGCGGATCATCCCTCGCCATTCCCGGTCCTTGCCGGGGAAGAAGCCCGAAGTGTCGACCAGCGTCACCAGCGGGACGTTGAAGGCGTCGCACAGGCCGACGAAGCGGGCCCCCTTCTGGCTGGCGGCGATGTCGATGCTGCCGGCCAGCGCCAGGGGCTGGTTGGCCACGATGCCCACCGGGCGTCCCCCGACGGTGGCCAGAGCGGTGACCAGGTTGGGGGCCCAGGCGGCGCAGAGCTCCAGCACCTCGCCCTCGTCGACCAGGGCCCGGATCACCCCGAGGACGTCGTAGCTCCCGGTGCTGGTGGGCGGGAGGAGGGCCCCGGCCTCGGGGATGAGACGCTCGGGCGGGTCGTCCGTCGGCCACCGGGGAGGCTCGGCGTCGCAGTGGTCCGGGAGGTGGGACAGCACGGCGGCGAGCAGCTCCAGGGCCGAGGCCTCGTCGTCGGTCACGGCCGCGGCCACGCCCGTCTGGTGGGCATGGACCCCGACCCCGCCGAGGGCCTCGGGCGTTACGTCCTCACCGGTGAAGGAGGAGACGGCGGCGGGGCCCACGACGTAGGCCGAGGCATCGACGGTCATGACCACGACATCGGCCATGCTGAGCAGCAGCGACGGGCCGCTGAGCGTGGGTCCGGTGACGGCCACCAGGATGGGGACCACCCCGCTGCACTGCGCAAAGGCCCGAGCGGCACAGCCCCAACCGTGTAGGGCGGGGATGCCGTCGCGGACATCTGCACCACTCGACGCCATGACCCCGACCAGCGGGAGCCGGGCGTCGAGGGCGGCCTCGGCGGCCGCAGCCAGGGTCGCGCCCGCCTCGGCGTCGAGGGCCCCCCGACGCCGCTCGGGGTCGATCCTGACCAGGACCACCTGGCGCCCGCCGAGCTCGTCGACCGAGGCGGAGACGTTGCCGGGCACGCCGGACGACAGGGGGACCGGGCGCGTCATCGGACGGCTCCGGCGATGCGGAGGACGACGTCGACCTGGCTGCTGGCCCGCTCGGCCACCACCTTGACCACGGTCTGGTGCAGGGCCCGGGCCGGCGCTGAGAGCAGCCCGGCCCGGCGCCGGGCGATGCTCACCTGGCGCCGGCCCAGCCCCTCGATGGGCACCAGCCGCCAGGCGCCGTCGAGCCAGCGGGGGATAGCCGTGGCCGGTAGCACGGCGGCCCCGAAGCCCTCGAAGGCCAGCGAGGCGATGAGGCGCAGCCCGTCGAGCTCGGCCTTGGCCCGCAGCGTGAGGCCGGCGG
>JALZNY010000100.1 GCA_030857525.1 Actinomycetota bacterium | reverse complement strand
GCCCCCGAGACCACCAGTCGCATCGTGTCCAAGTCGATCTCCAAGGACGGCGGGCGCACCAGCTACCGCGGCCTGGTCCGGGTGGAGGAAGGGGCCTACGGCTGCAAGAGCCACGTGCAGTGCGACGCCCTCATCCTCGACGACCACAGCGTCTCGGACACCTATCCCTACATGGAGATCGGCGAGCGCGACGCAGTGGTGGGCCACGAGGCCACCGTGTCCAAGGTGGGCGACGACC
Source organism: Actinomycetota bacterium (assembly GCA_030857525.1). Lineage (GTDB taxonomy): Bacteria > Actinomycetota > Acidimicrobiia > Acidimicrobiales > CADCSY01 > JADDRA01. The sequence continues at coordinate 5,672 of JALZNY010000100.1, read as the reverse complement.
AGCTCTTCTACCTGATGAGCCGGGGCCTCTCCCAGGAGCAGGCCATGGGCATGATCGTCAACGGCTTCATCGAGCCGGTCACCCGCACCCTGCCCATGGAGTACGCCATCGAGTGGAGCCGCCTGATCGAGCTGCAGATGGAAGGGAGCGTGGGGTAACCCCCGCCATCATCGGCGGGTCCTGTCCCTCAGGGTCCCTCCCCTTCCGCTGCTGACGCAGCGGCGGGGACCCCTCCCTACGGGCCACCCCCCGATGATGGCTACCCCACTGCTGGCTGAAGGTGGGCCCCTCCCCTCGGTGCCACCCGCCATCCGCCAGCTCCCCCCACCTGTGGCTGAAATGAAGGCGGCTGGTTGTCGCTGTGGGGTGGGCCCCTCCTCTCGGTTCTTTGGGTCAGGGGAGGTTGGCTAGCCAGTGGGCTACGTGGGTGACGTAGGCGCTGAAGTGTTCGAGGATCTCGGGAAGGGCTTGGGTCAGGAGGTCGAGGTTGATGTCGCCGTAGCGGTGGACGAGGAGGTTGCGTAGGCCGGCGGCGGGGGCCATCTCCTGGGCCAACTCGAGGGGGATGGCGCCGAGGGCGGCGGCTTGTATGAAGGAGTCACCGGTCGTCACCGGAGCTTGGCCGAGCTGGGCGACGGCGAGGTGGGTGTTCACGTCGGCGGCCAGGTCGACCAGCACCTGGACGAAGCGTTCGATGGCGGCTCGGGTGACCGGATCTTGGCCGAGTGCAACTGGTTCCAGGGACGCCAGCGGCCGGAGTTCGTCCAGGGTCTCCTGGAGCAGCCGCAACCGGCGGGCGAGGACTTCCCGGTCGAGCTCGGCCGGGCTCATCGGTGGTGGGCCAGGGCTTGGAGATCGAGTCGGCGCATCCAGGCCGTGTCCCTGGCCTCGGCATGCGCCGCCATCTGTTCGGTGGCCCACGCTCCCTGGCTGTGCTCGTAGAGGCCCACCCCGGCGAAGGCACGGGCACGGAGGAGCGGTTCGGCCCGGTCGATGAGGACGAGGTCGACATTGTCGTAGGCGACGAGCCTTGTCAGTTCGGTGAGCAGGGGAAGCACCATCGGTCGCTTTGGCTCCAGGAAGCCGACAGCGATGTCGAGGTCCCTGGGTTCCTTCGGATTGGGTCGGGCCGCGCTGCCCAACACCCCGAGCACCCGCACCGTCTGGCGTTGGCATACCTCGTCCAGGCGCCCATCGGCCGCCGATGCTCGTAGTCGGGCTGCCGCCGCCTGAGCCGGGTTCACGCTCCGAGACTAGACATGAGTGGTCCTACACTTGGGGCTATGCCGATGCGGGTGGAGTGCAAGCACTTCGAGAGTCGGTCGTACGCCAACGGCGAGACGGTGCGCAAGTGCCATCTCGATCTGGCGCCGGAAGCGCCGTGGCGTTGTCCTGAGCACTGCCCCCGCTACGAGCGCAGGCTGGCGGACGCGGCCTGGAGCTACGGGACGATGGTGGCGCCGCCGACGCCGCCCGAGCCGCCTGGGGTCGGGGTGGGGGAAGGGGTGGGCCGGCTGCTCGACGAGGCCGAGGAGATTCTCAACGCCGCCGGTCCGTCCATCCTGGCCGAGGTGGAGGCCGAGCGGGGCGGACGGTGGACAAGTGCTGCGCCGTGGTGGCGACGGGCCTTCGGTCGCATCCGGCGGCGCCCCCGTAGCTGAGGGACCGGCTGGGCTGGGTTCCGGGCGTTTGTTCCTGGTCCCTATGGGGCATCGTCGCGCCGTACCGTGACAACACCCCCAAGGAGATGCCATGCGAGGTCGACAGGCAGTCAAGCCTAAGGACGTGGAGAGCGGCCAGGACCGCAAGACGTTCGCTCGAGACGCAGGAATGGGATCGGTCTCCTTCCTGAGCATCCTGGCCGGGACGCTGGTGGCATTCGGCTCCTTCGCCGTCCTGCTGGCCATCGTGGCCGGGATCCTCTCGGTGGTCGGCGTCGATACGGCCACCCTCACCGCCAACGACTACGAGCGGTTGGGCATCGGTGGTGCTGTGGTGACCGCCTTGGTGCTCTTCTTGTCCTACTTCTTCGGCGGCTACATCGCCGGGCGCCTGGCCCGCCGGGCCGGGGCCCTCAACGGGGGCCTCGTCTTGGTGCTGGCCATCCTGATCGGCGCTGCGGTTGCCTTGTCCGTGGGCACCCAGACCGACACCGAGGCGGTGGCCGCCGATCTGCGGTTGCTGGGTGTGCCTACGTCCGGCTCCGACTACGGGACCATCGCCACGGTGGCCGGCATCTTGACGCTGCTGGCCATGATCGCCGGCGCCGTGCTCGGCGGCATCAAGGGCGAGCGTTGGCACGGCAAGCTCGCGGCGCGAGCGATCGACCCGGGCGTCGGCCCCGAGGGGGCGGCGCGCCACGAGGTGGTCGAGGCCGAGCACCGGCGGACCGAGCGCCACGACGCCCCTGCGACTGAGCACGACCGGTCCCAGCGGCCTTGGGCTACCCAGGAGACGGCTGCGACGCAGCCACAGCGGCAACCGGAACCGGTCCAGTCGCAACCGGCGCAGGGCCAGTCGGTGGAGCGGGATGCCCCCGCCCCTGCCCCCTCCCGCTGGAGCGAGTCCGAGACCCGGGCTTGGGGCACACCGGCGGGCGAAGGCTCAGCGGCGCCGACCTCCGACCAGGGCGACGTCGTCACCGAAGAGCCGGCACCCCGTCCCCGTCGGGAACGTCCGTTGCGCGGGCGCCGATCGTAGCCACGGCTGGGTCGACAACGTGGCGGGTACGCTCGAAGACCCGAGGGCGGAAACAGGTCCTCCCCTGGATCGAGAGGTTCCCTTCTGAGCTCCTTCACCGCTGACGCCGTGGCCGCTCTGGCTGGACCGGACTGGTTGCAGCGCCGCCGTGCAGTTGCCTTCGAGCGCTTCACCACCACCCCGCTGCCCACCGTGGAGGAGGAGGTGTGGCGCTACAGCCGCATCCCCGAGCTCGACCTCGACGACTACGCCCCGCTGGTCGGCGATGGAGTGGGGGCCCCCTTCGGACGGCTGGACTCGCTGGTGGAGCGCCTCGGTCGGTGTTCGGCGGTGGTGGTGGTACGCAACGGACGGGTGCTCGACACCCAGGTCGAGCCTGAGGCGGCTGCTCTGGGCCTGCAGGTGGGCCGGCTGGCCGAACTCGACCCCGACGGCGCCACGTTGGCTTCGGTCAGCGGCGAGGCCACCAACGCCTTCGGCCTGCTGCATGACGCTTTCGTCGCCGATCCGGTGCTCGTGCGGGTTCCTCGGGGCGTGGTGGTGCCCGCCCCGGTGGCCGTCCTGCACCACACCGACGCTGACGCCAGCGCCACCTTCCCCCACCTGGTGGTCGAGGCCGGCGAGAACAGCGAGGTCGTCGTGTACGACCACGCCGGCTCCGACGATGTGAAGGCCCTGGTGCTGCCCGTGGTCGAGCTCCACGCCGGACCGGCCGCTCGCCTGCGCTACGTACACGCCCAACTCCTCGGTCCCCGAGTGTGGCAGCTCGGACGCCAGGTCAGCCGGGCGGAGCGCGACGCCAACTTTGCCACCGCCATGGTCGCCCTCGGAGCCGACTACGCCCGTCTCGAGGTCGAGTCGGTCCTGGCCGGCAAGGGCAGCTCGGGGGAGATGCTGGCTGTCTACTTCGGCGAGCGGGGCCAGATGCACGACTTCCGCAGCCTGCAGGACCACGTGGCCCCCCGCACCACCAGCAACTTGCTGTTCAAGGGGGCCGTGCAGGGCCACTCGCGCTCGGTGTACACCGGCCTCATCCACATCGGCAAGGACGCGGCGGGGGTGGATGCCTTCCAGACCAACCGCAACATCAAGCTCTCCGACGGGGCCTGGGCCGAGTCGGTGCCCAACCTCGAGATCGAGAACAACGACGTGCACTGCAGCCACGCCTCGGCCGTCGGACCCGTCGACGAGGACCAGCGTTACTACCTGGAGAGCCGGGGCGTACCGCCGGCCCCGGCCGAGAGGCTCATCGTGCTCGGCTTCTTCGAGGAGGTGCTCGAGCGCTTGGCCGTCCCCTCGGCGGTTCCGGCGCTACGGGCCGAGATCGCGGCCAAGCTGGCCCGGCGCGAGCTGGAGGAGGCTCCGGTCCATGCCTGAGCGAGTCGAGCAACGGACGCGTCTGTGCGCGGTGGGCGAGGTGGAGCCCAACAGCACCCGGCGCTTCGAGGTCGGCCCTCACAAGATCGCCCTGGTGCGACTGGGAGACGACTTCTACGCCATCGGCGACACCTGCAGCCACGCCGACTACTCCCTCAGCGAAGGCGAGGTCGACCCCGCCACCGGCCAGATCGAGTGCTGGAAGCACGGCAGCAGCTTCGACGTCAAGACTGGTGAGCCCGACACCCTGCCGGCCACCAAGCCCGTGCCGACCTACGACGTGGTGGTGCAGGGCGACGACGTGTGGGTGGTCATCGATGGCTGAGCTGGTGATCAGCGGCCTGCGGGCCGGGGTGGCGGGCAAGGAGATCCTGCGGGGCGTCGACCTCACCGTGAGCAGCGGTGAGGTGCATGCGGTGATGGGTCCCAACGGCTCGGGCAAGTCGACGCTGGCTCATGTGATCATGGGCCGGCCCGGCTTCCAGGTGCTCGGGGGCGCCGTGACCCTCGACGGCGTCGACCTGTTGGCCCTGGAGCCCTGGCAGCGGGCCGCGGCCGGGCTGTTCTCGGCCATGCAGTACCCCACTGAGGTTCCCGGCGTGGCCCTGGCCGACATGCTGGAGGAGGCCCTGGTGGCGGTGGGGCGAGGGGGAGGCGATCTTCGGGGCCGCATGCGCGCCGAGGCCGAGCGGATCGGCTTCGACGAGCGCTTCCTCGACCGGCCGCTCAACGTCGACCTCTCCGGGGGGGAGAAGAAGCGCAACGAGACCTTGCAGCTCGGCGTGCTCCAGCCTCGCATCGCCATCCTCGATGAGGTCGACTCCGGCCTCGACATCGACGCCCTGCGCATGGTGGCCCGTCGGGTCGAGGCGGAGACCGAGGAGCGGGACCTGGGCGTGCTGGCCATCACCCATTACCGGCGCCTGCTGCGCGAGCTGCGCCCCGACGTCGTCCATGTGCTGTCCCGGGGTCGGATGGTGGCCAGCGGCGGCCCTGAGCTGGCCGACCAGCTCGAGGCCACCGGCTACGCCGGCTACGCCGAGACCGACAGCGACAAGACCGACAGCGACAAGACCGACGGGGAGGGTGCATGACAGCCAAGCTGGACGACGCCGAGGTCCAGGAGCGCCTCGGACACCTGGAGGGCTGGACCGTGGTGGAGGGCAAGCTCCACCGCCAGCTCAGCTTCGCCGACTTCAACGCCGCCTTCGGCTTCATGACCCGCGTCGCCCTGGTGGCCGAGAAGATGAACCACCATCCCGACTGGTCGAACTCGTGGAACACGGTGACGATCGATATCGCCAGCCATGCCGCCGGCGGCATCACCGGAGCGTGCTTCCAGCTGGCGGCGGCGGCCGACCGCCTGGCCTGATTCCGAGCGGGCCCGCTGGCCACGGGTGCGCCTACCCGCGCACGCTCTTGGAAGCTCGGTTGGACCTGAGCCCTCCTGTTCTTCCCTTCCTTCTTGGTGCCGACGCGGGGGTGGGCAGGCCGGTGCCGTGGCGCAGGCCGTCGAGCAGGTCGAGGAGGGCGTCATCGGCGCTGATCTCAGGGATCCAGCCCAGATCCCGTTGCGCCCGGGTGGTGTCGAGCAG
>JALZNY010000099.1 GCA_030857525.1 Actinomycetota bacterium | reverse complement strand
GTCGTCCCGGGAGATGCTGCGCATCGTGGGCAACCTGTTGGACAACGCCGTGCGCCACACGCCGCCGGGCGGAGCCGTACGGGTCGAGGTCAGCGACGACGTCGAACACGACCACGCCGTGGTGTCGGTCCTCGACCAGTGCGGCGGCATCGAGGCGGCCGACCTCGATCGGGTCTTCGACCTGGCCTACCGAGGCGACCCGACCCGCTCCCCCGGAGCCCACAGCGGTGGCGGGCTGGGCCTGGCCATCGCCCGAGGCCTGGTGGAGGCCCACGCCGGCCGGATCGACGTGGGCAACGAGGACGGCGGTTGTCGCTTCACCGTACGCATCCCCCGGGCCCGGTGACTCGCCCCCGCAGCCTCTTCCGTCGCATTGTGGAGCCCGGACGCCGTTCACTGACGCGCAGGCTCCACAACTCGCTCCAGATTGCCGGGAGCAGGCCCTGACCTCCTCACTCGCGATCGCCTCGCAGGGGGGCGGTGGCAAAGCGGCGGATGCCGTCGTCGAAGGCCACCGAGGCCCGGAAGCCCAGGCGATCCGCGGCTCGCTCGGGGCTGGCCACCACGTGGCGCACGTCGCCCACCCGTCCCCCGCCCACCACCTCGGGCGTCAGCCCTGTGCCGGAGCACAGGGCCAGGGCCAGGTCGAGCACGGTATGGGGCTGACCTGAGGCGACGTTGAGAGGGCCGTCGACCGGATGGCCCACGGTGAGGGCAGCCACGTTGGCCCGAGCCACGTCGTCGACGTGGACGAAATCCCGACGCTGGCCGCCGTCCTCGAAGACCCGGGGTGACCGACCGGCGGCCACGGCCGAGCGGAAGATCGAGGCCACCCCGGCGTAGGGCGTGTCGCGGGGCATGCGGGCGCCGTAGACGTTGTGGTAGCGAAGGGCGGTGACCGCCACCCCGTGCTCGCGCCCGTAGGCGGCACACAGGTGCTCCTGATGGGCCTTGGTGGCGGCGTAGACGTTCCTCGGATCGATGGGGGCGTCCTCGGTGACGGCCACGCCTTCGAGGGGTTGGTCACAGCGCAGGCAGGCAGGCTCGAAGCGGCCGGCGGCCAGGTCGGCGGGTCGACGGGGCGGGGCGGCTACGGGTCCGTGCGCCGCACAGCGGTAGGCGCCTTCGCCGTAGACGACCATGCTCGAGGCCAGCACCAGGCGACCGGCGAAGCCGAGGCGGTGCAGGGCCCACAGCCCGGCGGCCGTGCCCGCGTCGTTGTCGGCCACGTAGCGACGCACGTCGGCGAAGTCGACGCCGAGGCCGACCCGGGCGGCCTGGTGGCTCACGGCATCAACCCCCTGGGCTGCGTCCAGCCAGGCTTCGGGGTCACAGACGTCGGCGATCAAGTAGCGGGCGGCGGGATTGAGGTAGTCAGGGGGCCGGGGGTGGACGTCGGGCGCCAGGGAATCGAGCACGACCACGTCGTGGCCGTCGCCGACCAGCCGGTCGACGATGTGAGAGCCGATGAAGCCGGCCCCGCCGGTCACGAGCACCCGCATCGCCGTGAGGTTAGGACGCCGTCGTGATCGACGTGATCCTGCCTGTCCTCGACGAGGCGGCGGCGCTGCCCTGGGTCCTCGGCCGCTTCCCGGCGGGATTCCGTCCCCTGGTGGTCGACAACGGGTCGAGCGACGGCTCGGCCCAGCTGGCCGAGCGCCTGGGCGCCACCGTCGTCCACGAAGGGGCCCGGGGCTTCGGGGCCGCGTGCTGGACCGGGCTCCAGGCCGCCACCGCCGACGTGGTCGTCTTCTGCGACGCCGACGGCTCCCTCGACCCCTGTGATATGGCCCTGGTCGCCGGCCCGGTGGTGGCCGGAGCCAGTGACCTCGTCCTCGGGGCCCGCCGGCCCACGACAAGGGGAGCGTGGCCGGCCCACGCCCGGCTGGCCAACCGCTACCTGGCCCGGCGTCTCCGCCAGGCCACGGGCTCGGATCTGAGCGACCTCGGGCCCATGAGGGCGGCTCGGCGAGGGGAGCTTCTCGACCTCGGCCTGGTCGACCGGCGCTTCGGTTGGCCCCTGGAGATGGTGCTACGGGCGGCGCGGGCCGATTGGCGGATCACTGAGGTGGCAATCCCCTACCATCCCCGCAGCGGGCGCTCCAAGGTAACCGGCACGCTGCGAGGCACGGCCCGGGCGGTCCATGACATGGGCCAGGTGCTGGCCACCCTGGGATGATGCCGGCCCCCGGCGTCAGTTAAGGCTGCGCAGCAAGCCTATGGCGAGGACGAGCAGCACCGTCCACCCGATGAACCACAGGGCGGCGGCCACGATGAGGGCGAGCAGGCAGCCTTGCGGCAGTTCCCGAGGGTGGGGCACCCGGGGGAAGATACCGAACAACCCGTCGCCACTGTCGCTGGCCCGGCTGCCCGAGAGGGAGCGGTAGCTGGTGCGACGGTCGGCGTCGGGGTCGTCGGAGCCTTCCCACTGGGGACGGGGCACGATTCCCGAGGACATCAACCCCGCGTAGAGTCCGACCCCAAGCACCACGGCCAACATGACCACCAGCACGACCCACATGAGCAGCGAGTCCTCCAGCAGGGGGGCGGCCGACGAAGGAGCCCAGCCTACCGTTCCCAGCGCTCGAATCCCGCCTTGACCCCCCGGGGGTGGACTTCCCGCCCCGCGCCTTAGGCTGAGCCGGTGCGCCACCCTCATCACCACCTTGTGCCGTGAACCAGCGCACCCTGGCCTGGATCACGACCGGGTTCCTGATCGTCGCCGCCCTCATGCCGGTCGGGGTGACCGCCATCGTGGCCACCACCTTGTTGTACCCGCCCCCTCTCGACGAGCTGCCCGACCCCCGACCCCCGGGGGGGAGCCAGCTCAGCCGGGTCTACGACATCAACGGGCGCGAGATCGCCATCTTCCGAGAGTTCGACCAGCGGGTTCCCCTCGAGGCAGGAGCCATCCCCGAGCACCTCAAGCAGGCCGTCATCACCATGGAGGACCAGTCCTTCTACGAGAACAGCGGGGTCGACTTCCAGGGGGCGCTGCGGGCGCTCATCGCCAACGTCCGGGGCCAGGAGATCACCCAGGGTGGCTCCACCATCACCCAGCAGTACGTCAAGAACGCCTACGTGGGCACCGAGCAGACCGTGGAGCGCAAGCTGAAGGAGGCCGTGCTCGCCCGCCAGCTCGACCGGCTGGTCGACAAGGACGAGATCCTCTTCAAGTACCTCGACGCCGTCTACCTGGGCGGCGACGCCATCGGGGTGGGGGCGGCCTCGATGTCGTACTTCCGCAAGCCCGTGAGCGACCTCTCGCTGTCCGAGTCGGCCCTGCTCGCCGGGCTCATCCCCGCTCCGAGCGACTTCGAGCCCCGGGGCAACCCCGAGGAGGCCGAAGCACGCCGGTTGCTGGTTCTCGACACCATGCTCGACCAGGGCTACATCACCGACGCGGAGCACGCCGAAGCCGCCGACCTCGACGTGTGGTTGACCGCCGACGGGCCCGCCCCTCGGGAGTCGACCCTCGTCTATCCGACCAGCGAAGGGACCAGCGAGTACCCCTACTTCGTCGACTACGTGCGCCGCTACCTCGAGTCCCAGTACGGCCAGGCCGTCTACGCCGGGGGACTGGAGATCCGCACCACCATCGATCCTCGCCTGCAGGCCGAAGCCGAGCGAGCCGTGAGCGAGGCGCTGGATGGGACCCAGCCCCCCATCGAGATGGCCATGGTGTCGCTCGAGCCCCGTAGCGGCTTCGTCCGGGCCCTGGTCGGAGGACGCGACTTCACCGCCACCGCCGGCCAGGTGAACCTGGCCCTGGGCAATTGCCCCCAGGTCCCCGACGACGTGCGGAACCGCGTCGACGTGGCTGCCAGCTGCTGGAACCCCGAGGCCATCTCCGTCGAGGGCGGCGGTAGTGGACGCCAGCCGGGATCGTCGTGGAAGCCGTTCGTGCTGGCCGCAGCCCTCGAACAGGGCATAGCCGACACCAAGGTGTACGCCGCCCCCAGCACCTACCGCATCCCCAACTGCGTCGGCGCCGAGAACTGCACCATCAACAACTACGAAGGCTCGTCCGGGGGCAGCGCCTCCCTGCGCAGCGCCACCGAGCGCTCCTACAACACCGTCTACGCCCAGGTGATCCAGGACACGGGCGTGCCGGCCGTCGGCGACATGGCCAAGAAGCTGGGGATCTCCTCGGCCTGGGTGGCCAGCCCCGAGCGCCACAACCTCGAGTACGCCCTCGGCTCCCAAGAGGTGTCACCCCTCGACATGGCCTCGGCCTTCGGCGTCTTCGCCACCAACGGCCTGCGCTACCCGGCCACACCTGTGCTGTGGGTAAAGGACGCCAACGGCGAGTTCCTGGAGGACAACCGCGAGCGCCAGCCCGAACGGGTGCTCGAGGAATCGGTGGCCTTCAACGTGACCGACATCCTCAAGGGGGTCATCAGCGGGGGCACCGGGACCGCGGCCGACATCGGCCGCCCGGCGGCGGGCAAGACCGGGACCGCCCAGGAGTGGCGCGACGCCTGGTTCGTGGGCTACACGCCCACGCTGTCGACGGCGGTCTGGATAGGCGACAAGACCAAGCCCACCTCTTTGTTCAACATCAAGGGGGTGGCCCGGGTGACCGGCGGATCCATCCCCGCCGCCACCTGGAAGTCGTTCATGACCGAGGCTCTGGCCGACGTGCCGCCCGACGACTTCGACCAGCCACCGCCGCCACCCGCTCCTCCGCCCACGGCGCCCACCATCCCGCCCCCGCCCCCGCCCCCGCCCCCGCCGGCGCCGACGACGACGCCGACGACGCCGACCACGAGGACGACCGTGCCTCCTACCGTCACCCTCCCGCCCAGGGGTGACCGCACCACCACGACGATGATCGTCCCCCGTAACCCTCCCGGGGGCGGCTCGAGGGACGACGACAGCCGCACGACGACGACCAGCCGTTCGTCCGAGGACGACGGCACCACGTCCACCATTCTTCCCCAGAACCCCTAACAGCCCGAATAGCCGCAACGGGGGAGTGGGCTGTCAGACCAGCGTGGCAGCCCGACGACGGGCGTGATCGATGAGGCTGTCGAACAGGGCCTGCTGGGTCCCGTCGTGGGCGGCGGTGACCTCCGGGTGCCACTGGACGGCCACCAGCCACCCGTCGTCCCCCTCGGGTTCGATGGCCTCGACCAAGCCGTCGTCGCTCCAGCCCACCGCCCGCAGGCCGTCGCCCACCCGGTCGATCCCCTGGTGGTGAACCGAGGTGCACGCCCCCAGGCGCTGCCTCCCGACGGCCTCGGCCAGCCTGGTCTCCTCGGCCACGGCCACCCCGTGGGTGACCAGCACGCCCGAGGTGGGATCACCATGCGCCCCCCGACCCAGCGGTTCGGGAAGATGCTGGTAGAGCGTGCCCCCCCGGACCACGTTGACGATCTGGGCGCCCCGGCAGATGGCCAGCGTGGGCAGGCCGCTGGCCAGGGCGAAGGCGGCCAGGTCGAGCTCGAGGGTGTCCCGGTCGGGATCGACCCCATAGACGTGCTCGTCGCAGCTGGTGGAGTAGCGCCGGGGATCGACGTCGCCCCCGCCGGCCAGCAGCAACCCGGCGAAGGGGGCCAGCACCTCCTCGGCCGCACCGTCCTCGGGGCTGGTGAGGATGACGGGTCTGGCCCCGGCCCGGCGCAGAGCGGAGACATAGGGGTCGGCCACGGCGTGGGCACCCGGGCCCCAACCCTCGATGCGTCCAGGTTCGACGCGCGAGGCCGGCACCGCCACCAGGGGACGGCTGAGGGGAACCATCAGCGCCGCGCCGCCCGGGGCGCAAGCACCGGCCGGTCGGTCCGCAGCTCCTCGACCAGGGCGTCGACCACCCCGGTCAGGCCCGCCCCGGCCGCCACCAGGGCCCGCTGGCGCACGTAGCTGGGACCGTCATCCACCATGGCCCGGACATGGGCCAGCTCCTCGGCACAGCCCAGCTCTCGAGCCACGGGCGCCATCTCGTCGACCAGC
>JALZNY010000098.1 GCA_030857525.1 Actinomycetota bacterium | reverse complement strand
GCAACACCACGTCGGCCCCCTGCCACGCCCGCTCGGCCTGGGCGCTGACCTGGGCGTCGAGGGCGCCGCCGCCCGTCGACCAGCCCCCGGTGTCGACCACCGTGAACGCCCGCCCGCACCACTCGGCTTCGACCGCCTTGCGGTCCCGGGTGACACCGGGGCGCTCCTCGACGATGGCCTCACGCCGTCCCACGATGCGGTTGAGCAGGGTCGACTTGCCCACGTTGGGGCGCCCGACCACGGCCACGGTGGGCAAAGCACTCATGATCGGACCCCGCCCACGAGGACCGGAGCGCCGTCGAGCACCCGACGCAGGGCCAGGCCGTCGGTGGGGACGACCTCGACGGGCCGGGGAAGCTCGGCGGGGCTGGTGCCGTCGAGGAAACGGCCCTGGGACAGGCAGACGTCGGGCAGGAGGTAGCGGTGCCCGACCGGCTCGTTGGCCAGCACCCGGGCCACATCCTCGCCGACCAGGAGGCCGGTGACGCCGATATTGCCCCCGAAGAAGCGGTTGTCGACAGCCACCACGCGCACCTGTGGCCGCCCCAGCGAGGCCACCAGGGGCTCGAGGACCCGGGCGCCATAGCTCCCGGTGAGCAGGGCGACGGGAGCATCGCGCCGGGGACCGATGCGCCGGGAACCGAGGGTGACGGGCGTGGCCGCAGCGTCGCTACGGGGGGCTCGGTAGCCCTCGGCGGGAGCGCCGTCGACCCAGGCAAAGAAGCCCGGACGGGGCCCTGTGGGCTCGCTTCGTTGCCCCAGGAACTCCTCTTCGAAGGTGCGGGCCATGCCGACGCCGTCCTCGTGCATGGCGAAGCCCTCGTAGGCGTCGGCGGCGGGGAAGGCCCGGTGGCTGAGGAGGTAGTACTCGTCGGCGGCGAAGGCCAGCCGTCGACCGAGCAGGCGCAGGTACACGCCCTGCCAGTCCTCCACCGCGTCGACCACCGCCTCGGCCTCGGCCCGGGTGTGGGGACGCATGCCACCCTCGTCGGACCACCGGCTCACCCCGAGAGGCACCACGCACAGCGAGGCCAGCTCGGGGTACTCGTCGAGCACCCCGGCCAGGGTGTCATCGAGCACCGCTGCGTCGTTGACGCCGGGGCACACCACCACCTGGCCGTGCACGTCGATCCCGTGGTCGAGCAAGGCCCGCAGCCAGCGCAGGCTGGTGGCCCCCCGCTTGTTGCGCAGCATGCGGACCCGCACGTCGGGGTCGGTGGCGTGGATGCTGACGTTGAGCGGGCTCAGGCCTTCGCTGACCACCCGCTCCAGATCGGCCTCGGTGAAGCGGGTGAGGGTGGTGAAGTTCCCGTAGAGGAAGCTCAGCCGGTAGTCGTCGTCCTTCTGGTAGAGGCTGGGCCGCAGCCCGGGCGGGAGCTGGTGGATGAAGCAGAACTCGCAGTGGTTGTCACAGGTGCGCACCTGGTCGAACAGCGCCGAGCTCACCTCGGCGCCGAGCGGCTCGCCGGCCGCCTTGGGCACCTCGATGCTGCGGTCCAGGCCGCCCCGACGCACCTCGAGCTCGAGGTCGGCCTCGTCGGCCAGGAGCTGCCACTCGATGACGTCGCGCGGCGCCCGGCCAGCCAGGGTGAGGATCTCGTCGCCAGGGTGCAGACCAGCCCGCTCGGCCGCCGACCCGGGCGCCACGGCGACGATGCGGGGCAGGCTCACCGGTCGAGGATACGGGCTGGCGTGTGGTCCTGTCCTCAGACGCGCTGCCGCCAAGCGCCGACGTCCCACCACAGCGTCACGGCGTGACGTAGGTGAGCACGGCCGTGCCGGCGCAGGAGGGCCTCGATCTCGGCATCTCGGTCGGGGCCCACGCAGAGCTGGCGGCGGACGAAGGGGAGCACGTCGGCCAGCTCCTCGTCGCCCTCGGGGACGGTCCGCTCGAAGGGCTCGACGGTGACCTCCAGCCCCATCTCCTCCAGGACGGCCACGGCATCGGCCGCGGTGGGGGAGGTGGGCCGCTCGATGTCGTGGATCTCGCGCCACAGCGGGTTCGAGCTGGACTGGGGGTGGCGGGCGGTGAGCTCGAGCACCACCCGCCGGCGGGCGTGGGCGCGGAGCGCCTCCACGAAGGGCACCAGGTCAGCCACGTTGTAGGCCACATGGTGGCACACGACCACGTCGGCGGGCCCCACCCCCGGGGCAACGTCGGGCCACGATCCTTGGACCTCCTCGTGGTCGACCCCCCGGTCGGCGGCCGCCTGGGCGAAGCCGGCCAGCATGTCGGGGCTCTGGTCGACGCCGACCAAGAGCCCCGCCGGAGGGGCCAGGGGCAGGCTGGCCGCACCTCCGCCCACGCCGATGTCGAGCACCACGCCGCCCGCAGGCAGCGCCTCAATGGCCCGGCGCCGTGACGGGGTGGCCATGGGGGCGGCCACCGCCCGCGCCGCCACCCGGGCGAACAGGGCCGGGGGGAACGACCACGGCGATTCGGGGGCTCGGGCCAGGATCTCCTCGGGGATGGCCCAGCTCTCCAGGGCGTCGGCCCACCGCCGCGCCGCCGGTCCGGTGACCGCTGCTCCCACCATCGGTCGGTACCGTAGACCCGGTGGACGTCGAGCGGGTGTTGCTGGCCGCCCCCCGGGGCTTCTGCGCCGGGGTGGAGATGGCTATCAAGGCGCTGGCGTGGATGGTCCGTGCCTTCGAGCCGCCCGTCTACTGCTACCACGAGATCGTCCACAACCGCCTGGTGGTCGACCGTTTCCGCGACCTCGGGGTGGTCTTCATCGACGACATCGCCGAGGTGCCGGCCGGGGCTCCGGTCATGCTCTCGGCCCACGGCTCGGCTCCTGATGTGGTGCTGGCCGCGGCCGAGCACGGGGGCTACGTGGTCAACGCCGTGTGCCCCCTGGTCACCAAGGTCCACCACGAGGTCAAGGTGCGGGCGGGCAAGGGCTACACGGTGGTCTACGTCGGCCACGAGGGCCATGACGAGGCGGTGGGCACCATGGCCGTGGCCCCCGACTCGATCCACCTGGTCGAGAACGAGGACGACGTGGCCGCGCTGCCGCCGAGCGACACGCCCGTCGCCCTGCTGGCCCAGACCACTCTCAGCCACCACGACTGGGCCGGCGTGCTCGAGGCCACCCGAGCTCGCTACCCCGAGCTGTGGATGCCCGGGCGCAGCGACCTGTGCTTCGCCACCACCAACCGCCAATCGGCCCTGGTGCAGATCGCCGAGCGCTGTGACGCGGTGGTGGTGCTCGGTTCAGCCAACTCCTCCAACACCGTGGCCCTGGAGAAGGTGGCCCGGGTCGCCGGCTGTCCCCGGGTGCTAAGAGTGAACGGGGCCGACGAGCTGCCCGACGACCTCTCGGGCTCGGTGGGCGTGACCGCCGGCGCTTCGGCTCCCGAGGAGCTGGTGCGCCAGGTCATCGCCCGCCTCGACCCGATCGAGGGGGTGGAGGAGGTGGCCTTCACCGACGAGGCCGAGTACTTCCCCCCGCCCCGCGAGCTGCGCGAGCTGCTCAGCGCCATCGACGCGGTGGCCTCCTTCGCCCTGGCCGCACCGGCCACCTCCCCGGCCACCGCCGACCGCAACCTGGCCGCCAGCCAGGTCCTGGCCGGCCTGCGGGCCTGATCGGCCCCGTCCGGGCATTTGTGGACGATCGTCGTCAGTCGCCGGCGCGGATGCGGGCCTCGTCGTAGACCCCCTGGAGCTCTTTGGCCAGACGCTCGGTCAAGGCCAGCACCGATCGCCTCGACGGGGAGCGACCCGGCTCCAGCGGCTCGGCCACGATGGGCTCGCCCACCACCACCCAGACCCGCACCGGGCGGAAGAACCGGGCGCCCCGGGGCATGGCCCGCAGGGACCCGCCGATGCCCACCGGGATGATGGGGGCCCCGGTGGACAGGGCCAGGTGGGCGGGTCCGTGGAACAGGTCCTCGACCACCGGGCTGGCCCGCCGGGTGCCCTCGGGGAACACCACCAGCGGCTCACCGGCCTCCAGGGCCTTGCGGCACTGGCGCAAGGCCTCGCGGTCGATCTTGTCCCTCTGCACGGGAAAGGCGCCCAGCGTGTCCCACAGCCACGCTGACCACCCGTACTTCCACATCTCCTCCTTGCCCAGGTAGCGCATGTAGCGGTGCGTCAAGGTGGACATGATGGGCGTGTCGATGTTGGAGCGGTGCACGGGAGCGAGGATGAACGCCCCGGTGGCCGGGAGGTGGTGCGCACCCTCCACCCGCAACCGCCAGTAGAGAGCGGCGAAGCCAGCGATGAGGCCGCGCACCACGGCGTAGACCCGCCGGGCGACCGCCGGCGAGGCCGGGGGGTACCTCACTTCGTTCCCAGGCGGGCGACCAACTCGTCGACGATCTCGTCGATGCTGCGGTCGCTGGTGTCGACCACCACCGCGCCCTCGGACCGCTTCAGGGGATCGGCCTGGCGCTCGGAGTCCAAGGTGTCGCGGCGGGCCATCTCGGCAGCGACGTCCTCATAGTCGCTGTCGGTCACCTCTTGGTGGCGACGGCTGGCCCGAACGTCGGGGCGGGCGTGGAGGTAGGCCCGCAGCTCGGCGTCGGGGAAGACGACCGAGCCGATGTCGCGTCCCTCCACCACGGCCCCGCCCCGTTGCGCAACCCAGTCCCGCTGACGTCGCACCAACTCGGTCCGCACGGCGGGGTTGGCCGCCACCTCACTCACTGCCCGGGTCACCTCCGGCCCCCTGATCTCGATGGTGGCGTCCACCCCGTCGACGGCCACCTGTCCGGGCTCGATCACGATCTCGAGGTGAGGGACCATCCGAGCGACGGGTTCGGCGTCGGCGGGGTCGATACCCCGGCGCAGGGCGGCGAAGGCGACGGCCCGGTACATGGCCCCGGTATCGAGGTAGGCCGTGTCCAGCCGTTCAGCCAGCCGCCGGGCCACGGTGGACTTCCCCGACCCCGCCGGTCCGTCTATGGCGATGACCCGCATGGAGCCAGGACGCTACCGGTCCGACGGCGAGGTCCGCCTAACGCAGCCGATCGATGGTGGCGAAGTAACCGGGGAAGGTCTTGGCCACGACCCCGGGATCGGCGATCTCGATGCCCGGCACTCGTAGGCCGAGCAGGGCGAAGCTCATGGCCATGCGATGGTCGTGGTAGGTCTGGATCCGAGCCGGACGGGGCAGGCCGGGATGCACCACGAAGCCGTCGTCCTCCTCCTCGGCCTCGATGCCACAGCGCCGCAGCTCGGCCACCACGGCGGCGATGCGGTCGGTCTCCTTGCGCCGGATGAAGCCGATGCCCCGCACCCGGGTGGGTGAGGAGGCGAAGGGGGCCACGGCGGCCAGGGTCTGGGCCACGTCGGAGCAATCGGCCATGTCGACGTCGACACCGACCAGCTCCCCGCTCCCCTCCACCTCGGTGCCGCCCTCGTCGCGCCGGACCCGGCCGCCCATGGCCTCGAGGATGTCGAGGAAAGCGAGGTCGCCCTGGGCCGAGCCCGACCCCAGGCCGTGGACTCGCACCCGGCCCCCGCAGATGGCGGCGGCGGCGAAGAAGTACGAGGCGGCGCTGGCGTCGGGCTCGATGGCGAAGTGACTGGGTCGGTAGCCCCCGGTCTCGACGGCGAAGCCCGTGGTTCCCGCCCGCACCACATCGGCGCCGAAGGCGGCCATGGTGGCGGCGGTGAGCTCGAGGTAGGGACGCGAGACCAGGTCACCCTCCACCTCCACCCTGATGCCTCGGGCCATGGCCGGTCCGCTCAACAACAGGGCGGAGACGAACTGGCTGGAGACATCCCCGGGGATGCGCACCGAGCCGCCGTCGAGCCCGTTGGCCACCATCGTGACCGGGAGGTGGCCGGGCGGCCCCTCTTCCTCGATTACGGCGCCCAGGGTGCGCAGGGCCGAGATCAGCAGGCCCATGGGCCGGGCCCGCAACGGCGGCGCGCCGTCGAGGCGGTAGCGACCTCGGCCCAGGGCCAGGAGGGGGAGCAAGAAGCGGGCGGTGGTTCCGGCCAGGCGGGCGTCGATACTTGCCGGACCGGGAGGGACGGC
>JALZNY010000005.1 GCA_030857525.1 Actinomycetota bacterium | reverse complement strand
CGCCTCTTGGGCCGGAGGTTCACTCGACTGCGGCGGGGCCGGGGCGGCCTCGGGGGCGGGAGCTTCTTCCGCCGCGGGAGCTTCCTCGGCTGGCGTCCTAGGTTCGGCGGCAGGGTCGGTGGGAACGGCGGTCACGGCGTTGCCTTCTGCCTCCAGGCGTCCCTTGATCACCTTCAGGGGGAGGAAGTTCTCCCGCTGCTGGCGCAGGATCCATCGCAAGCGCTCTACGTCGGCCTGGTAGAACTTGCGGTACCCCGACGCCGTGCGCTCGGGGTCGAGCAGGCCCTGGCTCTCCAGGAAGCGGATCTTGGAGATGGTGACGTCGGGGAACTCCACCTTGAGCAGATCGAGCATCTCCCCGATGGACAGCGACTCGGTTTCGGGCACAGTGGCACTCACTCCGGTTCGGGAGGGGACGAGGTGTCGAGGAACACCAGCTTGAAGCGGCCGATCTGTATCTCGTCGCCGTTGCTGACCGGAGCCTCGTCGATGCGTTCCCGGTTCAGGTAGGTGCCGTTGAGCGACCCCGCGTCGCGCAGAAGATAGCCACCAGGGCCGGTGACCATCTCCGCGTGGCGCCGGGAGACCGTCACGTCGTCGAGGAAGATGTCACTCTGAGGGTGCCGCCCCGCCGACACCACCGCCTTGTCCAGGATGAACTTGGAGCCGGCGCCCGGTCCCCGCTTGACCACGAGCATCCCCGATCCCTCGGGCAGCTCGTCGACGGCCAGGGAGATCTCGTCGGAAGGGGGCCCGGTGGTGGGGTCGACGGGGGCGAGGGTGATCGTGTGGTCCTGGCCCCGGACGTCGAGGGGCGCCCCGCACGAGGAGCAGAAGTTGCCGTCCTCGGGGTTCGCGTGTCCGCACTGGTTGCAGAAGACCTCGTCCATGTCCCCTCCTCGCCCCCGGCCGCCGACCTGGCAGCTCAGCCGTCGATGAGCTCTCGATAGCCCTCGGCATCGAGGAGCCGCTCGAGCTCGGTCGGATCGGCAGGGTCGATCACGCAGATCCACCCTTCACCATAGGGGTCGTCGTTGAGGCGCTCGGGGGCGTCGCCGAGCTCGTCGTTGGCCTCGACCACGGTGCCGGTGACGGGGGCGTACACCTCCGACACCGATTTTGTCGACTCCACCTCGCTCACCGAAGAACCGGCGGTGACGGCCTCGCCCACCGAGGGGACCTGCACGAACACCACGTCGCCGAGGGCGTCCTGGGCGTAGTCGGTGATCCCCACCCGCACCCCGTCAGTCTCGATCCGCACCCACTCGTGGTCGGTCGAGTAGCGCAGGTCGTCGGGAACGTTCACCGGTGCGACGTTACCGGATGACAGGCCTTCACCTCGGACCTCGGATCTCGGACCTCGGGCGAGGCCGCTCAGGCAAGCATGGCCTGGATGCGCTCGACGTAGCCGTCTGCCCGCCGCTCGGTGTCGGCATCGGTCCTGGCCTCGGCCCACACGTGGGTGAGGGGCTCCTCGGGATCGGGCAGGGCCAGGGCCCAGCCGTCGTCGTAGAGGACCTTGACGCCGTCGAGCAGCAGCACGGGATGGTCGACCTCCTCCATCAGGGTTCGCATGACCGCTCCCTTGTGCTCCCAAGGAGTGTGAACCGCCCGGCGTACGACATGGGTGGTGGGCAGGGTGCTCACGACCTTGGAGAGGCGGGTCCCGGTGCGGGCCAGGAGCTCGAGCATCTTGGCGAAGGCGGCCACGGCGTCGAAGGCGGGGAGAAAGGCCGGGAAGGCGAAGCCCCCGTCGAGGCTGGCGGCCATGTGCAGGTCGAGGTCCGTCGCCGCCTCCATGAGCGCCGACGAGACCACCTTGGTCCACACCACCTCGGCCCCGTGGCTGTTGGCGATGCGCTCAGCCTCGGAGCTGACGGTGAGCGGCAGAGCGATTCGACACCCGGCCTCAGCGGTGGAGGCCACGAGGCTGACCATGGCCAGCGTGGCCTCGAGGTCGGACAGGACGTGGCCCTCGTCGTCGATGAAGGTGACGTGCTCACCGTCGGGGTCGATGACCACCCCGAGCTGTGACCCCGACGAATGCACCAGGGCGCTGACTCCGGCGGCGTGGGCGTCGCGATCGAAGGCGCTGGCACCCGGCGTCGAGGCATAGGGGTTCACGGCCAGAACCTCGGCACCCAACTTGGCCAGGACGTTGGGCATGACGAAGGCGGTGGTCCCGTAGGCGTAGTCGGCCACCACCTTGAAGCCGTGACCCCGCACCGCGGCCACGTCGAAGGAGGCGATGAGGGCGGCGGTGTAGAACTCCAGCGACCGGGGGGGGAAGTCGATGTCGCCGATCTCGCCGGGGAACACCCGCCGGAAGTCCTCCCGGTAGAAGAGCCGCTCGACCTTGCGGGCCAGGTCGGTGGAGATGTCGATCCCCTCGTCGTCGAAGAACCGCAGCACCACCGACTGGGCGTCGCCGGCAACCAGGCGCACGCTGATGCCGCCCTGGGACTGCTGGGAACGGACCTGGAACCGGGTGACCGGCACCGAGGCCACCTCCAGGTCCTCGACGTTGATCCCCGCCGCGTTGAGCCCGGCCATGACCGAGCGCTTGAGCATCCGGGCCGAGCGGCTGGAGTCGCGCGAGGTGGTGACCGTGGCCCCCTTCTTGAGGGTGGTGGCGTAGGCCATGGCCACCCGGCTGGCCAGCTCGGGGGTGACGTCGACGTTGGCCAGGCCGGCGACTCCGTGGCGCCCGAACAGGCTGCGGGTCCCCCGGCTCTCCCACACCAGCGACGAGTTGACGACGGCGCCGGCCTCGACCGTCTTGTGCGGGTAGACCTTGACCCCGGCGGTGAGCACGGCCTGCTCGCCCACGAAGGTCTCGTCCCCGAGGACCACGCCGTCCTCGCAGCGCACGCCCGCCCGCAGATCCGAGGAGCGACCGATGACCGTGCCCCGCGCCCGCACCCCCACGCCCACGTAGGCGTTGTCGTGCACCACCACCCGCTCGAGGTCGGCCTCGGCCCGCACCATCACGTTGGAGCCGAGCACGGTGTAGCGACCGAGCCGGGCGCCGGCCTGGACCCGGGAGTTGTCGCCCACCACGGCCGGGCCGACGATCTCGGCGCCCGGAGCGACCTCGGCCCCCTCGCCCAGCCAGACGCCGCCCTCGAGGCGAAAGCCGGGGATGTCGAGCTCGACCTTGCCGTCGAGGGCGTCGGCGTGGGCCCGCATGTAGGCGTCGAGGGTGCCGACGTCCTCCCAGTAGCCGTCGCACACGCAGCCGTACAGCGGCTTGCCCTCGGCCAGCAGGGCGGGGAACACCTCGGCCGAGAAGTCGACCGGACGTCCCGGAGGGATGTAGTCGAAGACCTCGGGCTCGAGCACGAAGATCCCGTTGTTCACCGTGTCGCTGAAGACCTGGCCCCATGTGGGCTTCTCCAGGAAGCGCTCGATCGATCCGTCGTCGTTGGTGATGACGATGCCGAACTCGAGCGGGTTGTCGACCGCGGTCAGCCCGATGGTGGCCACCGCGCCCCGCTCGTCGTGGTAGGCCACGACCTCGGAGACGTCGATGTCGGTGAGCACGTCGCCGGAGATCACCAGGAACCGCTCGTCGAGCTCGTCCATGGCGTTGCGCACCGAACCAGCCGTGCCGAGGGGGGTCTCCTCGGTGGCGTAGACCATGCGCACGCCGAACTCCGACCCGTCGCCGAAGTAGGAGCGGATGTTGTTGGCCAGGAAGGCCACGGTGACGACGATGTCGTCGATGCCGTGGCGGTGGAGGAGCGTGACGATGTGCTCCATCATCGGACGGTTCACCAGCGGCATCATGGGCTTGGGTTGGTTCGAGGTCAGGGGACGCAGCCGGGTGCCCTCCCCCCCGGCCATGATCACTGCCTTCACGACGCCCCCGTCACGACGCCCCGGTCACGACTTCGAACCTACTCCACGCTCGGCCAGGGCCTGGCGGGCGAGGGGGACGTAGCCGGCCAGGGACACGTAGCCGAGGACCAGGCCGGGGACCACGAAGAGCCAGGCCGCCACCTCGGCCACCTCGGCCCACGACAGCGTGGAGGCCGAGGCCAGGAACAGTGGGAACGAGGTCAACAGGCAGAAGGTACCGGCCTTGCCGATGAGGGTGACGTCGATGCGCCGGGCTCCGAGGGCACCCAGCACCACGGCGGCCACGGCCACCAACGACTCTCGCACCAGGGTGGCCACGGCCACGGCCAGGGGGACCGACCCGTCGATCAGGATGCTGACCACGGCGACTGCCAGCAACAGGCGGTCGGCCACCGGGTCGAGGATCTTGCCCACCTCGCTGACCTGGTCGTAGCGGCGGGCGACGAAGCCGTCGACCCAGTCGGTGGCCCCCAGCACACCGAGCAGCACGGCGGCCGCAGCCCGGTTGTCGCGGGCGAACAGGAGCCACACGAACACGGGGATGGACGCCAGGCGCGCCATGGTGATGAGGTTGGGAACCGTCAGGATCCGATCCTCCCCCCTTCGTCGACCGGCCTCACTGCCAGGAGGTCGCACGCGCTCAGGTTAGTCCTCTGCTGCGTGCAGCTCAGGGATGGGCTCGACGAGCGCCGGACCGTCGTTGGCCACCTTGTTGACGAGAGGCGATACGGCCACGGCGGCCAGGAGCTCGTCCGGGGCGGAGACCAGCAGCGCCGCCAGCTCCTCGAGGTCGGCTTTGCCCGGATCGAGCCAGGCCTCCCAGGCTTCGGGGGCCAGCACCACGGGCATCCGGTCGTGGAGAGGGGCCAGGGTCTCGTTGGCAGTGGTGGTGATCACGGCGGCCGAGACGATGGCCTCGCCCTCCTCTCCCCCCTCCCGGCCACGAGGCCGCCACCGCTCCCACAGCCCGGCCAGGGCCAGGGGCTCACCCTCGGGACGGCGCACGTACCAGGGCTGACCGACCTTGGCCCCGTCGGGGCGATGCCACTCGTAGAACCCGTCGGCGGGCAGGAGGCAGCGGCGCTGGGAGAACGCCTGGCGGAACGCCGGCTTGCGGGACAGCGACTCGGCTCGGGCGTTGATCATGCGGGCCCCGACCTTGGGGTCGTCCGCCCAGGGCGGCACCAGGCCCCAACGCAACGTGCCCAGGCGACGCTGCTCGCCGGCCCGGACCACCGCGTAGATCTCATCGGTGGGCGCCACGTTGTAGCGAGGGCCGAGGTCGTCGGCCACCACGTCTTCGGCCCCGAAGTAGGCGGCCAGCTCCTCCATCGGGGTGATCGAGGTGTAGCGGCCGCACATGCCCGGTGACGGTAGCCAGGAAGGACGTGGTCGCGTCCTGCGGGAGGGCGGCTCCCCTACGCTTGCCCCGATGAGCGTCGAGGGAGTGACCATGGCCGGTGAGACGGGACGTCCGTGAGCGGGGAGCGTCGGGCCCGTTCCGCAGCCGAGATCGCCGACGAGCTCCGGCACCTCCTCGGGGCCCCCGAGCCCGAAGACAGCCCCGCCGACACCCCGCCGGGGCCGCCCCTGGCGTCGCCCGGGGCCGGGCCGATCAACGGGCGGGCGGTGTGGCGCTGCGAACACTGTGCCTGGGAAGGCGAGGCGTGGGTCCGACCCCAGTGCCCCCGCTGCTACACCATGTCGACCCAGGCCATCCGCTGGGCGATGCGATGACTCCCGAGGCGATGACTCCCGACGAGATGACTCCCGGCGAGACCCGGTATCACTACTTCCGTTGGGCCGGGTTCCTGCTCCGGCATCCCGAGGGAGCCCCCGAAGCCAGCGAGATCCTCAAGATGCTGCGATGGTCGCCCGCGCCCGAGGAGGCCGTCGCCGACATCTCGGCCTTGCCCGAGAACCACCTTCCCGGCGGCTGGTGCACCCGGCTCAGCCCCGGCGAAGCCGCCCGCATGGCGGCCGGATTCGGCGTCACCCTCTAGCCCGTCGACCCCCGCCCGCCCTCTCGGGGGTTCTTGTCCCACTCACCTGTCAGTCTCGTGCCTATGGCTGCGGATGTTCCGGACTTTCGCACACGAGACTTGGCCGGCCCGGCGGGGTGATGGGGAGGTAGGGCTCGGGGAGGTAGGGGTCGATCGGGGCCACGAGGCCCAGTCTTGCCGACCAGGGGGCAGGGGTAGGGCCCCGGCAATGAGCGAGATCGGCTACTTCCTATCCAGCGAGGAGCACGCGCCCAGTGCCCTTGTGGACTACGCCCGCCAGGCCGAGGAGGCCGGTTTCACCTCGGTGTGGATATCGGACCACTACCACCCCTGGACCGACCGGCAGGGCCAGGCCAGCTTCGTGTGGTCGGTCATCGGCGGCATTGCCGCCACCACGGGTTTGCGAGTCACCACCGCCGTGACCTGTCCCACCGTGCGCCTCCACCCGGCCGTGGTGGCCCAGGCCGCGGCCACCGCAGCGATGATGCTCGACGGTCGGTTCCAGCTCGGCGTGGGGACCGGAGAGAACCTCAACGAGCACATCCTGGGGGATCACTGGCCCCCCACCGACATCCGCCTGGAGATGTTGGAGGAGGCCGTCGAGGTGATGCGAGCGCTCTGGGAGGGCGGTTCGCTGACCCACCGGGGACGGCACTACCGGGTGGAGAACGCTCGGATCTACTCCCTGCCCGAAGCGGCGGTACCCGTCTACGTGTCGGCCTTCGGTCCCAAGGCGATGAGCGTGGCGGCCCGCATCGGCGAGGGGTACGTCGGTACCTCCCCCGATGGGGATCTCATCCGTCGCTACCGGGACGAGGGCGGCCAAGGCCCGACCCAGGCCGGCATGAAGGTGTGCTGGGCGGCTGATGAGGCTGCGGCCCGGCGGACGGCGGCGGAGCTGTGGGCGCACACCGCAGTGCCCGGCGAGCTCTCCCAGGAGCTGCCCATGCCCGCCCACTTCGAGCAGGTGTCAGCCATGGTGACCGAGGAGCAGGTGGCAGGCAAGGTCGTGTGCGGACCCGACCCCGAACGCCACCTCGAGATGATCCAGAAGTACCTCGATGCCGGCTACGACGAGGTGTACATCAGCCAGGTGGGCCACGACCAGGCTGGCTTCTTCGACTTCTACCAGCGCGAGCTAGTCCCCCGCCTGTAGCGGTGCGTCGGATGCAGTGGTGCGTCAGACCTGCCCGCGCCAGGCTCCAGTCTCCAGGTGGCGGCTCTCGATGAACTCCTTGAACGACTTGAGGTCGGCCTTGATCCTGTGGCCCACGACCCCGAGCTTGTCCCCGGCCTTCTCGGCCAGGCCCTCAGGCTCGTAGTCGATCTCCAAGGCGATGCGGGTGCCGTTGCCCTCGGTGGGAGCGAAGCTCACCACGCCGCCCTGGTCGGGGCCATCGACCGAACGCCAGGCGATCAGCCGGTCGGGGACCTGCTCGGTGATCTCGGCGTGGAACTCCCGCTTGAACCCCCCGATCTCCGTGCGCCACAGGGTCCGGGTGGCGGTGATCTGGGTCACCTCCTGCACCCCATCCATGAACTCGGGGAAGGACTCGAACTGCGTCCACTGGTCGTAGGCGGTGCGGACGGGAACGTCCACCTCGATGGTGTTGTCGATGGAGTCCATGGCCATGCCTCCTGTGCTCGACGGCTACCGGCGCGCCTACCCAGGGAGCTGGCTCAGTACCCGGTCAGTCGATGGGGAGGCGGGCCAGCAGCTCGGCCTTCTTCTCCTCGAACTCGTCGAAGGTGAT
This sequence comes from Actinomycetota bacterium, assembly GCA_030857525.1. GTDB lineage: Bacteria > Actinomycetota > Acidimicrobiia > Acidimicrobiales > CADCSY01 > JADDRA01. The sequence goes on along the minus strand of JALZNY010000005.1, from coordinate 8,237 downwards.
CTGCTTGGAGTCGAACTGGCGGTGGATCCGCTCGATGAGCGACAGCAGCTCGGGGGCCGAGAGCTCCTCGTTCTCGGAGCCGAGCTCCAAGCCGGGCTCCTCGCTCAGCTCCTCGTCGACGCCAGTGGCTCGATCCTGGCGCTCTTCTCGCTTGGCTGCGGCCTTGGCCTTCTTGGCCCGATCACGCTGGAGCTTGGCGAAGCTGGTCCGTTGCGCGCCCATGTCGTCTCCTTCCCTGTTGCCGAACCCTCTCGAGGCGCCCTACCGACGAGCACAAGGGGAGGTACTTCCACGCGAAAGAGCCGCCGGCCAGAGCCGGCGGCTCTGGAAGACGCCGGAGCTAGATGGCTCGGACGTTCTGGGCTTCCTCGCCCTTGCGCCCGGGGGCCACATCGAACTCGACGTGCTGACCCTCTTCGAGGGACCGGTAGCCGTTCCCCTGGATGTTGGAATAGTGGACGAAGACGTCCTCGCCCTGTTCACGTGAGATGAAGCCGTAGCCCTTCTCTGCGTTGAAGAACTTTACGGTTCCTGTTGCCATTGCCTTCTCGTCTCTACACAGCGAGCTGGTCCCATTGACCCGCTCGTCCCGGCCACCCTACCTCCTCTCGGAGGGAAAACGACCGCGATGGTGACCCATGACGCTAGGGTCGACGGTCGCGACCAGCGCCTTCCGGGCCGACCTGTCGCGCCCGTCCACCACTGGAGCTGTTGCGTGTCTCTGTCCTTCTCCGACCTCGGCGTTCCCGCCGACCTGGCCGAGCGTCTGGCGCGCCGCGGCATCGCCGAGCCCTTCCCCATCCAGACTGCCACCCTCCCCGACGGCCTCGCCGGGCGCGACCTGAGCGGGCGGGCGCCGACGGGGTCGGGCAAGACACTCGCGTTCGGCATCCCGCTGGTGACCCGGGTGGGCAAGGCTCGCTCCCGGCGGCCACGCGGCCTCGTGCTGGTGCCCACCCGGGAGCTGGCCGCTCAGGTGCGTCGCGAGCTGTCGTGGCTCTGCGGCGCCCGGGGTCGCTCCGTGGCCGCCATCTACGGCGGGGTCGGCTTCGGCCCCCAGATCGACGCCCTGCGCAGCGGGGCCGACATCGTGGTGGCCTGCCCCGGCCGCCTGGCCGATCTGGTGGCCAAGGGCGAGGTGCGGCTGGACGAGGTCGACCTGGTGGTGCTGGACGAGGCGGACCGCATGGCCGACATGGGCTTCCTGCCCGAGGTGCGCCGGCTGCTCGACCAGGTGTCGCCGCAGCGCCAGACGCTGCTGTTCTCGGCCACCCTCGACGGCGACGTCGACATCTTGGTGCGGCGCTACCAGCGCAACCCCGTGCGCCACGAGGTGACCCCCGACGCCGACGCCCCCCAGAGCCGCCACGTCTTCTGGCGCGCTGAGCGAGGGGATCGCCTGAGCCTGACGGCCGGGGTGGTCAACGCCGAATGGCCGGCCCTGGTCTTTTGTCGCACCAAGCGGGGGGCGGATCGCCTGGCCGGCCAGCTGGCCAAGGCCGGGGTCAGCTCGGCCGCCCTGCACGGCAACCGCTCGCAGGGCCAGCGCACCCGGGCGTTGGCGGAGTTCTCCTCCGGTCGCATCCAGGCCCTGGTCGCCACCGACATCGCCGCTCGGGGCATCCACGTCGATGACGTGGCCTGCGTGGTCCACTTCGACCCGCCCGCCGACGAGAAGGACTACGTCCACCGTTCGGGGCGCACAGGAAGGGCAGGCGCCTCGGGCACCATCGTCTCGCTGGTGGGCCAGGAGCAGTCCGTCGCCGTCCGTCGCCTCCAGGCCCGTCTCGGGCTTCCCCAGCGACTCGACGATGCCGACTTCGCCGGGCTGGGCGACGACCGCCACCTGGCCCGGGTCTCCACCGATCCCGCCGCGCTGGCGGGGGCGACCACCGCGGCTCGTGACTGGTCGCCGAGCGGCCCGTCCCGCAGACCTCGCCCGAGCGGGGGACGACCGTCAGGTCCGACCTCATCCCGGGGACCTCGCAGCGCAGGCGATAGCCGGCGCTCAGGACGGCCATCCTCGGGGCGGCCAGGCTCGTCCCGTCCGGGCTCGGCCCGTCGTGGCGTAGCCACGGCGAGCGGGCCACCTTCGCAGGCACCCAGGTCGCGGCGGGCGAGCTAGCTCGCGCAGGTGGCGGTGCCTCCGGCGAGGGTGGCCACGGCGTCGGTGGGTCCGGCGCCGGTGAGGGTGCCGCGGAGACGTCCCGGTGGGGGGACTCGCACATCGAAGCTGGGACCGAAGGGATCGTCGCCGCCGACCTCGACCCGGCCGGCGTAGGCGGCCCGCAGCTCGGCCACCCTGGCCCCCACGCCGATGCCCTCGGCGGTTACCAGGGGGGGCAGGGCGCCCGAGGCCTCGCCCAGGTCCCAGCCCACGAAGCGGCTCGCCCCCTCCCGCTCGCCGATCAGCACGGCCAGCTCGGCGAACTGCACCAGGCGGTCGATCTCGCCGCTCGGGCACGACCCGAGCTCGCCGTCGTCGGTGGGTGGACCAAGGATGCGCTCCAGCTCGGCCAGCACCTTCTCGGCCTCCTCGCCGAAGGTCACCGCACCGAGGCCCTCGGGGCCGAGGACCAGACCCGCGCCGACCGGTGCGGTGGTCGAGGGGGCTCCGGTCGTGGTGGTGGCGATGGGCACCGTCGACGTCGGGCGCGCCCTGGTCGTCGATGTGGTCGACGACGAAGGGCGGGCCAACTCGCGCTCAGACGACCCGTCGCCGGCGCACGCCCCGGTCACCAGGGCCAGGGCCATCACCGCGGCGCGCCACCGCACCGGCGCGGGCCTCAGGCCGACGGTCGGCCCGTGCCCAGCCCGGGATCGAGCTGGTCCAGGAGCTGGCGGCAGCGTTCGGCCTCGTCGAGCTCCCCTATGGCATCGGCTCGTCGGGCCAGGCCCTGGACCGATCGCAGGAAGCCCCGGTTGGTGGGGTGACGCCAGCGCACCAGACCCGATCCCCGCCATCCGGACTGGCGCAGGCGGTCGAGGCCCCGGTGGTAGCCCACCCGGAAGCAGGCGTAGGCCTCCACCTCGTCGCGGGCCAGGGCACCGAGCTGGGCCCACCCGTCGAGGAAGCGCGGGAAGCGGGCCACCACCGCCGAGACGGCGTCGCGCCGGCCCTCCTCGGCGCCGCCCAGGGCCTGCTCCAGAGCAACCAGGGCCTCGTCGGCCTCAGGGCCGAGGATCGTCTCGGGGGGTCCCGAGGCGCTGAGGTTCACCGGGGAGTCGACCATCGCCCTAACCCTAGGTGACCGGTGCGAAGCGGCGGGCGCCGGCGAGTCTCCCAGGCCCTGGGCCTCGAGGTAGGCGGCGGCGGCGGCGTGGGAGCGCTCCACGATCTCCGAGGTGCGGCTGAAGCCGTCGTAGCGCAGGCGGGGCCAGGGCACCGAGGGCAGGACATGGGCCTCGACCCCCGCAGGGAGGGCGGCCAGCTCACGCACGAAGCGGGAGTTGCGGGAGATGGCGAAGGAGCGGACGAGGACGTCGAGGGGTCGGCGGGGTCGGCGAGGGGTGACGTCGAGGTCCTTGATCTGGAGGATGAACAGGCGAGTGGCCCCCATGGCCAGGGCCTGGCCCAGGGGCACGACGTTGACGGTGGCGCCGTCGACGAAGGCCTCGCCGTCGATCTCGATCGGCGGGAGCAGCACGGGCAGGGCGGCCGAGGCCAGGATCGCCTCGGTCAGGGGGCCGTCGCTGAACCACCGCTCCCGCCCGGTTTCGAGCGACGTGGCCACGCAGGCGAAGGGGACCGCCAGGTCGGCGAAGGTGGCCGCGGGGAGGAAGTGCTCGACGACCCGACGCAGGCCTTCGTTGCCGTTGAGCGCCGGCCCTCGCCGCAGGAGGCGCACCACCCCGGCCACGGTGCTGGTGGGCCACACGTCGCTGCGACTTAGGTCGAGCCAGAGGGCCTCCAGCCGGGCCAGGGTCTCCAGGGTGGGGGCCGAGGCGATGGCCCCCCCGTTGAGCGCCCCGGCCGAGCAGCCCACCACCAGGTCGGGCGTGATCCCCCGCTCGAGCAGGGCGCGCAGCATGCCCAGTTGGATGGCCCCCATGTTGCCGGCGCCGCCCAGCACGAAGGCAGTCACGGGGGCGCTCATGCGGGGTTGGGCGCGGAAACGAGATCCTCGGGGCCGGTGGTGAGGTCGAGCCGGGAGAGCGCCGCGGCGGCCACGATGGTGGCGATGCCGCCGAGGGCGAGGCCGGCCCGGGGACCCAGGTGCTCGCCCACCCAGCCCACGAGTGGGCCCCCGATGGGCGTGGTGCCGAGGAAGGCGATCGACCACAGCGCCATCACCCGTCCCCGCATCTCGGGAGCGGTCGCCAGCTGGAGGTTGGCGTTGCCCAGGGCCAAAAAGGCGATGCTGGCACCCCCCACGCCGACGAGGGCGACCATGACCAGAGCCAGGGTGGGGGCCAGGGACGTGACCAGGATGAGGCCGCCGAAGACGTAGGCAGCGCGCACCAGCGACCGAGGTCCGCTGCGGTTGCGCCCGGCGATGACCAGGCCGGCGACGACGGCACCGAGGCCCATGCAGGCGGTCATGGCCCCGTAGGTACCGGCACCACCGTCGAAGGTGAAGCGGGCCAGCAGGGGCAGGATGACCTGGAACTCATAGGCCAGGGCGCCGACGACGGCCATGGCCAGCAGGGGTGCCCGCAAGGCCGGCTCGTGCCACACATAGGCCAGCCCCTCGCGGAGCTGGCCCGGGCCACGAACCACCACAGCCGCCCGGTGCAGGTCGTCGCCCCGCATACGGGCGAAGGCGGCCACCACCACCAGGTAGGAGGCGGCGTTGACCAGGAAGCAGGTGGCGAGACCCGTCGTGGCGATGAGCAAGCCGGCCAGGGCGGGACCGAGCATGCGGGCCGCGTTGACGGTCACGCTGTTGAGCGTGACGGCGTTGGTGAGCTGATCGGGACCGACCATCTCGAACACGAAGCTCTGGCGGCCAGGGACGTCGAGCAGGTGGGCGAAGCCCAGCCCGGTGGCGAGCAGCATCACCATCCACAGCCGCACGGCGCCGGTGGCCGTCAGGACGCCCAGCACCAGGGCCAGGGCCCCCGACGCCGACTGGGTGGCCACGAGGAGGCGCCGCTTGTCGACCCGGTCGACCACCAGTCCGGCCCAGGCGCCGAGGACTAGCAGGGGCAGGAACTGCAGAGCCGTGACCACGCCCACGTCGGTCCCCGACCCGCCCAGCTCCAGGACGAGCCAGGCCTGGGCCACCCGCTGCATCCAGGTCCCGCTGAGCGATACGGCCTGGCCCAGGGCGTAGCGCCGGTAGTTGGGCACGACGAGCGCGCTGAAGGTGCGGGCCAGGACAGAGGACATGGTGCTAACCGGTCACTGCACTAGTTGAGGCGGGCCCGCAGGCGCCGGGCCGTGGCCAGGTCGTCGCCGGCGTCCGCCTCGGGGTCGCTCGACGCCAGCCCCTCCAGCACGTCGGCGGCCTCACCGAAGTGGCATGAGGCGGCCAAAGCCCCGGCCAGGCGCCGGGAGACGGCGGCGGGGGCGCCGGGCATGGCGGCCCGGAGGCGGACGACCCAGCCGAGCATGGCCCGATCGGCCCGGGCGGCGGCGATGGCGTCGAGGTTGGCCAGCATGCGGGCCACGATGGCGCTCGGGCCTACCGGGGCCAGGAACACCGGATCGAAGGGGGCCGGGCCAGCCAGCTTGCGGAAGCGCACGGCGCAGCCAGCCTCGTCGAGGATCGTTCCCCGGTCGAAGGCATCGACGAAGCGGGCCGGACCCGCAGCGCCGAGGGTACGGACCAGGAAGTGGCCGGGCATCGACACACCGGCCAGGGTGACCCCGACCCGGCGACCCACCTCGAGCAGGAGCACGGCCAGGGAGATGGGGATCCCGACCCGGCGCTGGAGCACCTCGTCGAGATAGGAGTTGCGGGGGTCGTAGTAGTCGTCATGGTTGCCGGCAAAGCCCTCGGTCACGAAGAGGTGGCCGCAGACGGCCTCCACGCTGGGTTCGTCCACGCCGGCGGCGAGCTCGTCGAGGCGGGCCTGTTCGGCGGCGATGTCGAGGCCGGGTCGGGCGTGGGCGGCGATGAGCAACGCCACCTCGTCGAGCGCCAGGGCCTCCTCCGGTCCCTGGACCAGGGCGACGAAGCGGGCGGTCGGGTCCACGGGGGCCACGGTAGCGACGTCGTCCCCGGTCCCGGTCTCCGTCAGGCTCAGCGATAGCGTGACCGCGCCATGCCCCCGTCGCCCTGGACGTTCCTCGACCACCCCGGCCCGCTCGCCTTCGCCCACCAGGGCGGTGGCGCCGAGCACCCCGAGAACACCATGGTCGCCTTCGAGCACGCCGTCTCCCTCGGCTACCGCTACCTGGAGACCGACGTCCACGCCACCGCCGACGGCGTCTTGGTGGCCTTTCACGACGACGACCTGGACCGCATGACCGACCACGGCGGCCGCATCGAGGACCTCCCGTGGTCGGTCGTCCGCCACGCCCGGATCCAAGGTGGCCACCCCATCCCCCTCCTCGAGGACATGCTGGGCGCATGGCCCGAGGTAGGAATCAACGTCGACCCCAAGCACGACGCCGCCGTGGGTCCTCTGGCCGCGTTGCTGGCCCGCACGGGCGCCGCTGGGCGCGTGGGGGTGGGGTCCTTCTCCGACCGCCGGCTGGCCCGTCTGGTGCGATCGGTAGGACCCGACCTGTGCACCTCCCTCGGCCCGATCGGCGTCGCCCGCCTGGTGGTGGCCTCCCGGGGGGTACCGGTGGGGCGCCTCCGGGCCGCCTGCGTGCAGGTACCGGTGACCAGGCGTGGGATCACCGTCACCGACGCCCGCCTGGTGGAGGAGGCCCACCAGCGGGGTCTGCAGGTGCACGTGTGGACCGTCGACGACCCGGTCGAGATGCGGCGTCTGCTCGACCTCGGGGTCGACGGCCTCATGACCGGTCGACCCACGCTCCTCAAGGGTGTCCTGGAGGAGCGAGGCGAGTGGACCTAGTGCGGTAGCCCGCCTAGGCCGGGGCGGGTCGGAAGCGGTGGGCGGCGTCGTCCCGCTCAGCTCCGACGGCCTCCTGGTCTCGGCCCATCATTCCCAGGGTGTGGGCACAGGCTGCCGCCTCCCGCCGCCGGCCGGCCTCGTGGAAGGTCGTCAGCGCCTTGCGTAGGCCGACCACCGCCTCGGCGGGCCGCCCGAGAACGTGGAGCACCAGTCCGAGGTTGTGGTCACACGCGGCCAGGTCGAGCTTGCGGCCGGCAGCCTGGAGCCCGCCTCGGGCGGCAGCCAACGCTTCGGCGGACTCCTCGAGGCGGCTCAGGCCGTAGAGGACCACGCCGGCGTTGTGGGTGATCACCGCCACCTCGGTGTCCAAGCCCGCGCTGCGAAATGCCTCTACGGCGTGGCGGAGGTGGGCCAGGGCGTCCTCGGGTCGGCCCAGGCTCCACAGGATCCGAGCCATGTCGGCGTCGCAGGCAGCCAGGGCGGCGACGGGACCGGCGTCGGCGCGGGTGCGGCGGGCCGCACCGAGGCGGTCGAGGGCGTCGTCGGGTCGGCCGAGGTCGTACAGGGTCAGGCCGAGCAGGCGGTCGCAGGTGGCCAGCGCCCGGACGTATCGGGCGGTGTTCAGCACCGTGCGCGCCTCGAACAGGCGCTCGAGGGCGTCGGCGGCACGTCCGGCCGAGCGCAGGGCGACGCCGAGCGCCAGCAGGGCGGCGCCCCGCTCGGGGCCGTCTACGCCGGCGGCAGCCTCGAGGGCCACGATCCGGGGCAAGGCTGCGCCCGAGCGTCTCACCCCCCGATGTTGGCCCAGCCGGCAACCGACGTGCCACATTGTGGGGGTTGGGCCTCGGGGCCGCTACCGTTCCTCGACCGACCGGCGGCAGGGGAAATCCTTTGGACCATCGAACCCGGCTGATCGTCCTCGGCCGACAAGGGGCGGGCAAGGGCACGCAGTGTGCACGCCTGGCGGCGCGGTTGTCGGTCCCCCACATCTCCACCGGCGACCTGTTCCGGGCCGAGGCGGCCAAGGGGACCGAGCTCGGTCTTCGGGCCGCCGTCTACTTCGACGCTGGTTCGCTGGTGCCCGACGAGCTGGTCCTCGACCTCGTGGCCCTGCACCTGGGGACCGAGGAGGCGCGCGCCGCTGGCTACCTGCTCGACGGCTTCCCCCGCACCCTTCCCCAGGGCCAGGCCTTGTTCGAGGTGCTGGGAAAGCGGGCCCTCGACGTCGCCGTCGAGCTCCACGTGCCCACCAGCGTGGTCCTACC
>JALZNY010000097.1 GCA_030857525.1 Actinomycetota bacterium | reverse complement strand
CTCGTAGGCCAGCGCGGTGGTGCCGGCAGCGAGGAGGGCGTCGGCCACCTTCGGGTAGGCGGCCAGGTGGAGGAACGTGAACAGGACGAGGTCAGAGCGCAAGCGAGCCAGCTCGTCGGGCTGGGGCTCTTTGACCTTGACCACCAACTCGGCGGCCCAGGCGTCGTCGACGTCGACCAGCTCGGCGCCGGCCTCGACGTAGCCCTCGTCGTGGAGGGACGACCCCTCACCCGCCCCCCGCTCGACCAGGACCCGGTGGCCATGCACCGTCAGCTCCCGGGCCCCCTCAGGGGTGAGGGCCACCCGGGCCTCGTGATCCTTGACCTCGCCAGGAACCCCTACCAGCACGTCGCCACGGTAGACGGCTGCCGCGCTCACGACCCCCGAGCGAACCCGAGTCGGTCTCCTACGGGCCCAGGCTCGGCCCTGAGGGCTTCCTAGGCTCGAGGCCGATCCGCCACTGCCCTACAAACGTCGCCAGCGCCTGGTACGTGCCTTCGTCGACGAGGAACTCCTGGCGAGGAAGCCGCTCGAACCGCGCCAACATCTCGCGAAAGTACGGAATCGAGAAGCCAGCGTCTTTGGCTTCGGCCAGCCTCAGCATCAGGTTCTGCCCGAACTGTTCCGTGAGACGCCATACGTCGAGGAAGTCCCTCGGTTCGGCCCGGGTGAACAGGGCCAAGACCTTGCTTGCGATCAGTTCCTCGACAGCAAGGACTCTCCCAGAGCCGAGCGGGTTCGGGCCGGTCGGCCACTCTCGGCTATCGCACCCGAGGTCGATCAGCGAGACCTCCTCCCCGCGGTGGACTTCGAGACGACGAAAGCCAGGAGAGCTGTGCAGCTCTCGCACCTCCATTTCGCGGCCCAACATGGCCTCGACGAGGCGGGGGTGGATCTCCTCCACCTCGTCGGGACGGGTGGCGAAGAAGTCGACGTCGTAGGTTGGCCGATCGATGACACCCAAGGCCATCAGCGCCCCTGCTCCAGCGAAGGCAAAGTGCCCGTGGATGTCGGCCTCGGCCACGATCGCCACCAGCTCGCGCTGAAGCGGGCTCAGCACTCGAGGGTCGCGCCGCGGTGCTCGCGCAGCCAGCGGGCCCAACCGCGACGGACCGACGTGGGCAAAACCATCCGATCCCAGAGCTCGACCACCTCGTCGACCTCGACGAAGCGACGGACGTCATCATCGGTTCCCTCGCGTAGCACCTGCTCGTAGACCCTGGCCCGCTCTCGAACGTCGTCGAGGTCATAGACGGGTGAGGGCCCGCTCCAGTACACCGACAGGGGCAACGTCACTTTGCCGCGGGCCTTGATCAACCTTGGGTCGTCGATGTCGGCCGGAATGCACGGTTCCCGGGCCTCCCAACTGCTGCCGGGCCTCGGGCTGGTCATCTCGCTTCCATCGACCACGGTGCCCAGGGTACGTATCGGTTCGCCCACTGCCGCCCTCCCGGTTCACGGTCCTCATGCGCGGAAGCGTCTCGCCGTCAGAGAGGGCCCGGCCTTCGATCGAAAGAGTGTCCTTTGCCGAAGAGAGCGCCATACCGACTTGGTCGAGGCGCTGCTGGAGCTCGAGCCTGAACGGCTCCTCCTCGAACCCAGGGAAGCGGCGGAAGTGGTACATGTCGATGCAGACGCTCCCGCTGGTCCACGCGCTGATGGGCGAATCCCTCATCTTGGCGCCGCCCCATGTGGGGTACCACGAGCCATCCTTTCCGCTGCCGTAGACCTCGCCGGCCCCCCGAGCTTCGGCCCATTCGATGACGGCCTCGACGCCTGAGGTCGAATCGGGTGATCGACGGCTCAACTCTGTCAGGAATGACGCTCGATCCCACGAGGACTTCCTCCCCAGTCGGTCTTTCTCAGCCGACTCGATGCCGTACACCGCCGGGGTGAGGATCTCCATGCCACCGTCGTTCACGTATCCGATCGCCACGGCAAGCACCTGCAGCTCTGCCGAGGTGTGGGCGTTCAGGAACTCGACGATCCGCTTGAGCTCCTCCGTGATCTCGTCGACGGCAAAGACGAGCCGGAAGCGGCCTTTGGCCAGGTTGTCCGTAACTACGCCTCGGAAGGTCTCGGTGCAACCCCAGGCAAGAGCGATGGCTGACTGACGATGATGTCCTGCAAGAGCTTCTCGTTCTCGTAGCGAGTGATCGTGGGGGGCAGCCATGGGCCTGTCCCGTCCTTGCGGATCAGCAGCGACATCCGTCTCCTTTCCTCCCGTCAGTCATCGGTCGCCGGATCAGACCTAGGTGGGCACTTCTGTGGCAAGGGGCCACACCAGTGACCAGAAAGGCGCTCCCGGGCCAGGGTCAGGCCGATGATGGTCTTGGCGTCGACGAGGCGACCGTCGGCGATCATGGCCGGCACCTCGGCCAGGGCCACGTGCTCGATGGTCATGTGGCGCTCCTCGACTCCCTGGGCGGACAGCTCGCAGGCCTCGAGCTCGAGGGCGAGGTACACGACGGAGTGCTCGTCGCAGAACCCCGGCGAGTTGTAGAACTCGGCCAGCTTCTCGAGTCGCCCCGCTCGCCACCCCACCTCCTCCTCCAGCTCACGGACGGCCGCCGCCTCGGGCTCTTCCCCCTCCACGTCGAGCTTGCCGGCCGGCAGCTCGAGCAGGGGGCCGTCGATGGCGCTGCGGTACTGGCGGACCAGCACCACCGTCTCGCCGTCGTCCAGCACCGGCACCACCGACACCGCGCCGCAGTGGCGCACCACCTCGCGCTCGAACTCCTGGCCGTCGGGGTCGACGAAGGTGGCCTCGACCAGCGTCACGACGTGGCCCCGGTGGATGAGGCGCTCGCCCCGCTTCGAGAAGCCGCTCACCCCGAAGGCACCGGGGTCGGTTCGTGGTCGAGGGCCAGCAGTCGGGGACGGCGACCCTCGGCCCGCTCCAGGGCAGCGGCCACCAAGGCCCGGAACAGCGGGGCGGGACGGTCGGGACGGCTCTTGAACTCGGGATGGGCCTGGGTGCCAACCCAGAACGGGTGGTCCTCGAGCTCGACGAACTCGACCAGGCGGTCGTCGGGCGAGACCCCCGAGCAGGTGAGACCCGCCTCCTCGAAGCGGGCCCGGTAGCGGGGGTTGAACTCGTAGCGGTGCCGGTGGCGCTCGTAGATGAGCTCGCGACCGTAGGCCCGGGCCACCCGGGAGCCGGGGGTGAGGCTGGCCGGGTAGACGCCGAGGCGCATGGTGCCGCCCAGGTCGACGACGTCGCGCTGGGTGTCCATGAGGTCGATGACCTTGTGGGGCGAGCTGCGGTCGAACTCGGCCGAGTTGGCGCCCACCAGGCCCAACACGTTGCGGGCGTACTCGATGGCCATCACCTGCATACCCAGGCACAAGCCCAGGCAGGGCACCCCGTGATCGCGGGCGTAGCTGGCGGCGGCGATCTTGCCCTCGATGCCCCGCTCCCCGAAGCCACCGGGGATGACGATGGCGTCGAGGTCGCGCAGACGGCCTTCGCCCAGCAGACCCTCCACGTCCTCGGCCTGGATCCACTCGAGCTGGGCGTCGGCCCCGTGGTGGTAGCCGGCGTGACGGATGGCCTCGGCCACCGACAGGTAGGCGTCGGGCAGGCTGACGTACTTGCCGATGATGCCCACCCTCACAGGCCGGTCGGCGGCGTCGACCCGGGCCACCAACGCCTCCCACTCCCCCAGGTCGGCCTCCCCAGTGAGGCCGAGGATGCGGCACACCTCCTCGTCGAGGCCCTCCTCGTGGAGCACCAGGGGGATCTCGTAGAGGTGGCGGGCGTCGATGGCGTTGACCACCCCTCGCAGCGGAACGTCACACAGGTTGGAGATCTTGGTCTTCAGCGACTCGGGGATGGGGGCGTCGCTTCGGCACACTATGGCGTCGGGCTGGATGCCCCGGCTGCGCAACTCGGTGACCGAGTGCTGGGTGGGCTTGGTCTTCTGCTCGCCCGAGGGCCCGAGGAACGGCACCAGGGTGACGTGGACGTAGCAGACGTTCTCCCGGCCGACGTCCTTGCGGAACTGGCGGATGGCCTCCAGGAACGGGAGGATCTCGATGTCGCCCACGGTGCCGCCCACCTCGGTGATGACGACGTCGACCTCCTCGGTGGCCAGGCGGGTGATGCGGCGCTTGATCTCGTCGGTGATGTGGGGGATCACCTGCACGGTGCGACCGAGGAAGACCCCACGGCGCTCGGCCGCCAGCACCGTCTGGTAGATGGAGCCGGTGGTGGCGTTGGAGGCCTGGGAGAGGTTCTCGTCGATGAAGCGCTCGTAGTGGCCGAGGTCGAGGTCGGTCTCGCCCCCGTCCTCGGTCACGAACACCTCGCCGTGCTCGAAGGGGTTCATGGTGCCGGGATCGACGTTGATGTAGGGGTCGAGCTTTTGGATGGTGACCCGCAGGCCCCGGGACTTGAGGAGCCGCCCCAGTGACGACGCGGTCAGGCCCTTGCCGAGGGAGCTGGTCACCCCGCCGGTGACGAAGATGTGCTTGGTCACGCCGTCCCTGTCGCCAGTGTCACCACGTCGCCTCCCGAGTCGGCCCTCACCCTGCTCGGGATCTGAGCCTACCCCAGGGGCGCTCCCGCCCCGACCATCCTTCCGTCGCGGGTGCTTCCAGGTAGCTGTCGATTACATCTATTGACTCCTTCTGAGGCCGCTGGCTAGCTTGCCGGCCCGACGCGCCCTCTGAAGAAGCACGGTCATGACCAGCCGTCGCCGCAGGACGGCCACAACCTTCGGCCTGACCGCCATGGCCGCAGGATGGTTGGCGCTGGTGCCCGGCGCGGGCCCGCCAGTGGCGCGGCCACGGGCGAGGACGGGCCCCGCATCACCGACGCCGCCAGGGTCACCGACGACGAGACGGCCGGACCAGGACGGTCGTTCACCTCACCGTCGATGGTCGTCGACCCCGACGACCCCAGCCTGGTCTACGCCGCCTCGGTCGACGTGCGCAGCCAGCGCTGCAACTTCCTACGCTCCTCCGACGCCGGGCGCACCTGGACCCGGGCCGACGCCTCGCCGTCGCCGGAGTCCCACCCCTACTGCACCACCACCACCGGCTTCATCCCCATGGCCTTCCTGGAGATGGGCCAGGACGGCACCCTCTACTACCTGCACAACGCCTGGGACCTTCAAGACGACGGCGAGGACGGTGACAACCGCAGCGTCTTCCTGGCTCGCTCCACCGACCAGGGCGAGACCTGGCAGAGCACCCCGGTGCGCGACAACCGGGGCAAGGAGGGCAACGACATCGAGCGGGCCATCCCCAACGCCCTGGCCGTGGACACCTCCGGCGACGTCGACGTCGTCTACGCCGGCTACGGGGCCAGCTTTCCCCTGCCCGAGGAGCCCGCCCGCCCCGCCCAGGCCCTGATCGCCGTCTCTGAGGATGGCGGCGCCAGCTTTGGCGAGCCCATCAGCGTCACCGGCACCTTCTTCGAGGACGAGGCCAACCACACCGGCGCCATCCCCGACGGTGAGGTCGCCGCCGACTACTTCGGCTCTGGCAGCCCCACCCTGGCCGTCGACGACGCCGGCACCCTCTTCGTGGGCTGGAGCAGCAGGACGGCCAACATAACCCCGAGCCCGCCATCAGGGCTCTACCTGTCGACCAGCTCCGACCGGGGTCCCGCCTTCGAGGTGCGCGAGGTCCAAGCCGGCGACAAGGCCAACACGGGCATGACCGGGACCATGCTGCGCTGGAGCCCCGCCGGGGGCGAGGCGGGCAGCCTTCACCTGGTGTGGGAGGGCAAGGAGCCCATCACCCAGGGCGACCGCGACGTGCTGTACCGACGCTCCCTCGACGGCGGCGCCACCTGGAGCGAGACGGACGTCGTCAACGACGACGACCCGCAGCTGCTCTACGGTCAGTTCCACCCCAACCTGAGCGTGGCCCCCAACGGACGCCTCGATCTGGTCTGGTGGGACCAGCGTGACGCGGCCGGCGCCTTCGGAACCGACGTCTACTACGCCAGCTCGTCCGACGCCGGTGCGAGCTGGTCGGCCAACCAGCGCGTGACCGACCGCCTCATCGACCGCACCATCGGGGTGTGGACCCCGGGTAC
>JALZNY010000096.1 GCA_030857525.1 Actinomycetota bacterium | reverse complement strand
AGCCCAGCGCCGGCAGGGCCCGCTCGATGGTCGCCCCTTGCGGATCGGCGATCCCCGGGCGCAGCTTGATCTCCACCAACACGTCGAACCTCATGCCCCGCCTCCCTCGTCGTCGCCCCCGGGCTCATCGCCCCCGGGCTCATCGCCCCCTGGCTCATCGGCTCCCGGCCACGATGCCAGTCGCCGATCGGTGAGGCGCTCGTAGGCCTCGACGTAGCGGGAGCGGGTGGCCTCCACCACCTCGCTCGGCAGGGGCGGCGGTGGTGGCGACTTGTCCCAGTCCAGGCCGTCGAGCCACCGGCGCAGAGGCTCCTTGTCGAACGACGGCGGCGTCGACCCCGGGTGCCAGCGCTCGGCGGGCCAGAACCGGGAGGAGTCGGGGGTGAGCAGCTCGTCGGCCACCACCAGCTCACCGTCAACCACGCCCAGCTCGAACTTGGTGTCCGCCACCAGGAAGCCTCGCTCGGCCGCCCACGCCGCCCCCCGCCGGTAGAGCTCGAGCGAGACGTCCCGAGCCTGCTCGGCCACCTCCTGTCCCACCAGGTCGACGGCCTGGGCGAAGGAGAGGTTGACGTCGTGGCCTTGGTCGGCCTTGGTGGAGGGGGTGAAGCGGGGCTCGGGGAGGCGGTCGGACTCCTCGAGCCCGGACGGGGCCGGCTCCCCGTGCACGGTGCCGTGGCGGTGGTACTCCCGCCAGGCCGAGCCCGAAAGGTAGCCCCGCACGATGCACTCGATGGGCAGCATCTCGGCCCGCCGGCACAACATGACCCGTCCGGCCAGCTCGGGGCGGCGAGCCGCCTCGGGCAGGTCGTCGAGCGAGGTCGACACCAGGTGGTTGCCGGCCACGCCGGCCAGATGCTCGAACCAGAACGCCGACATGGCCGTGAGCACCCGACCCTTGTCGGGAACGGGTTCGGCCATTATCACGTCGAAAGCGCTGATGCGGTCGGAGGCCACCACCAGGAGGAGGCCGTCGCCGGCGTCGTAGAGCTGGCGGACCTTGCCCTCGTGGACCAGGGGGAGGTCGAGGCCGGCGACGGCCGGCGATGCCGATGAGGACGGCGCGTTCACAGCAGCGCTCCCGGACTGTGAGCGGCCGCCTCGGGGTGACGGGCCACCACGCCGGCCACCGCCTCGATGAAGGCGGCGGTCTGGCGGGGGGCGGCGCCCACGAACGCGCTACGGTCGGCCAGGAGGGCACCGAGCTCGGCCCGGTCGAGGGGCATGCGCTCGTCGGCGGCCAGCCGGTCGAGCAGGTCGTCGTCCTGGCCCTGGCGCCGGGCCGCGGCCGAGGCCAGGGCGTGGCCCTTGATGATCTCGTGCGCCTGCTCCCGGCCCAGCCCGGCCTTGAGGGCTGCCACCAGCACCCGGGCCGTGGCCAGGAAGGGCAGCTCCCGGCGTAGCTCGGCCTCGATGACGCCGGGGTGGGCGACGAAGCCGTCGAGGATGTGCAGGAAGGTCTCGAAGAGGCCGTCGGTGGCGAAGAACGCGTCGGGCAGGGCCACCCGGCGCACCACCGAGCAGCTCACATCCCCTTCGTTCCACTGCGTCCCGGACAGGTCGGCCACCATAGCGAGGTGGCCGCGAAGCACCGTGGCCAGGGCGGCCACCCGCTCGCACGAGCGGGTGTTGGTCTTGTGCGGCATGGCCGAGGAGCCCACCTGCCCGGACGCGAAGCCCTCGGTGGCCAGGTCGTGGCCGGCCATGAGGCGCACGGTGGTGGCCAGGTTGGCCGGCCCGGCGGTGGCCTGGACCAGGGCCGCAACCACGTCGAGGTCCAGCGAGCGCGGGTACACCTGGCCCACGCTGCCCAGCCGGGCGTCGAAGCCCAGGCGACGGGCCAGGGCCCCCTCGAGCGCTTCGAGGCGCTCGGGATCACCGCCCAGCAGGTCGAGCTGGTCGGCGCTGGTGCCCACCGGGCCCTTGAGGCCCCGAAGGGGGTAGCGGGCCAGCAGCTCCTCCAGGCGGGCCAGGGCCACCAGCAGCTCCTCGCCGCAGGTGGCGAAGCGCTTGCCCAGCGTGGTGGCCTGGGCGGGGACGTTGTGGGTGCGGGCCACCAGGACCACGCCGGCGTGCTCGGCCACCCGCTCGGCCAGGTGGGCCAGGGCAGCCACGACCCGGTCGCGCACCAGCACCAGGGCGTCGCGCACCTGGGCCTGCTCCACGTTCTCGGTGAGGTCACGCGAGGTCATGGCCGCGTGAATGTGCTCGCGGCCGGCGAGAGCGCAGAACTCCTCGATGCGGGCCTTGACGTCGTGGCGGGTCACCCGCTCCCGGGCCTCGATGGAGGCCAGGTCGACGTCATCGAGCACCCGCTCGTAGTCCTCGACCACGCCGCCGGGCACAGCCACGCCCAGATCGCGCTGGGCCTCGAGGACGGCCAGCCACAGCCGGCGCTCGCGCACCACCTTGGCCCGGGGCGACCACAGCGCAACCATGACGTCGCTGGCGTAGCGCTGGGCCAGGACGTTGGGGATCTGCTCGCGCTCGGGTTGCGTCCCGCTCATCCTCCCGCCCGCGCTCGCCGGTCGTCATCGAGGGCGCCGGCCAGGCGCTCGTCGGTAACAGCGAGCATCTGCACCACCAGGAGGGCGGCGTTCATGGCCCCGTCGATGGCCACGGTCGCCACGGGCACGCCCTTGGGCATCTGCACGGTTGCGTAGAGGGCGTCGACCCCGTTGAGCGCTCCGCCCGACAGGGGGACCCCCACCACCGGGAGCGTGGTGTGGGCGGCGACGGCCCCGGCCAGGTGGGCGGCCATGCCCGCCCCGCAGATGAAGGCCACGTAGCCGGACTGGCGGGCACCCCGGGCCAGCTCGGCCACGGCCTCGGGCGTGCGGTGCGCCGACAGCACCCGCTCGTCGGCCTCGATCCCGAAGCGCCCGAGTGTCTCGCTCGCCGGCGCCATCTTGGCCGCGTCGCTGGCCGACCCCATCAGCACCGCCACCTTCACGACGTGCCCTCCTCCCTGGCTCCCACAACCGTTCTGATACCTACATCGGGGGTCAAAGCACCCGATCCAGGTATCAGAACGGGGGAGGGAGCGGCGATGTCGCTGCGGTGCTGCATGCCCGGCCACGAGAGGCGGGAGACGGTTTGGTAGGCCCGGTGGCGAGCCTGGGCCAGGGTGGGGGCGACGGCGGTGACGTCGAGCACCCGGCCGCCCGCGGTCACCAAGCCGCCGTCCTCGCCAGCCGCGACCCCGGCGCAGTAGACGGTCACCCCCTCGACCTCGCCGGCGGCCTCGAGGCCCTGGATAGGGTCGCCCGAGCGAGGCGACGTCGGGTAGCCCTCGCTGGCGCACACCACTGTCACCGCCGCATCGTCGACGAAGACCGGGTGGGTGCGCAACCGGCCGTCGGCCGCCTCGGCCAGCAGCGCCACCAGATCGCTGTCGAGTCGGGGCAAGACCACCTGGGCCTCGGGATCGCCAAAGCGTACGTTGAACTCCAACACCCTGGGCCCCTCGGCGGTGAGCATGAGCCCGGCGTAGAGGACGCCCCGGTAGTCGATGCCCCGCCGGCGCAGGGCAGCCAGGGTAGGCAGCACGGCGGTCTCCATCACGACGTCGACCAAGCCCGGGGGCATGGCGGGGACGGGCGAGAACGCCCCCATCCCGCCCGTGTTGGGGCCCCGATCGCCGTCCGCCAGGCGCTTGTGGTCCTGGGCCGGCGCCAGGGCCACGGCGGTGGTCCCGTCGCAGACGGCCAGGACCGACAGCTCGGGACCGGCCAGGCCTTCCTCGATGACGAGCGTGCGCCCGGCGTCGCCGAAGGAGGCGCCCGACAGCTTGGCCTCCACATCGGCCCCGGCCTCGTCGAGGTCGGTGGTGACCAGCACCCCCTTGCCGGCGGCCAGCCCGTCGGTCTTGACGACCCACGGCGGGTCCAGCGAGCGCAGGAAGGCCAGCGCCGGTTTCGCCTCCGTGAACGCGCCGTGGCGAGCGCTGGACACGCCGGCGTCGTCGAGCACCTCCTTCATCCACGCCTTGGAGCCCTCCAGACGCGCACCGTCGGCTCCAGGGCCGAACACCCGTCGACCGGAGACGCGGAGGCGATCGGCCAGACCCTCGACGAGGGGCTGTTCGGGCCCGACGACGAACAGGTCGGCGTCGACCTCGGTCGGGTGGACGCCGAGCGAGCCGGGGATGCCGGCATTCCCCGGGGTAACCACCACCTCATCGGCCGTACGGCCCAACACCTGGGCCAGAGCATGCTCCCGCCCCCCCGAACCCACCACACACACCCGCATCAGGCGACGTGGACGGTCTGGAGGCGCTCCGGGCCGACCCCGACGTAGCTCACCGGGACCCCGCCCTGGTCGGCCAGGAACAACACGTAGTCGCGCGCCGCCGGGGGCAGTTCGTCGAGAGTGGTGGCTCCCGAGCAGTCGGTCTGCCACCCCTTGAGCTCCTGGTAGACGGGGCGCACCTTGTGCAGCACCGACTGGTGGTAGGGCATGTGGTCGAGGCGCTCGCCGTCGACCTCGTAAGCCACGCACACCTTGACCACCTCGCAGGGGTCGAGGACGTCGAGCTTGGTGAGAAAGATGTCGGTCAGGCTGTTGAGGCGCACGGCCTGGCGGAGCATGACCGCGTCGAACCAGCCCGCCCGGCGCCGGCGTCCGGTGTTGGTGCCCCACTCCTTGCCCCGCTCCACCAACAGGTCGCCCACCTCGTCGTGCAGCTCGGTGGGGAAGGGACCCGACCCGACGCGGGTGAGGTAGGCCTTGGTGATGCCGATGATGCGGTCGAGGTGGCGGGGGCCGACCCCGGCCCCGGCACAGGCCCCACCCGCCACCGGGTTGGAGGAGGTCACGAACGGATAGGTGCCGTGGTCGAGGTCGAGGAAGGTGGCCTGGGCCCCCTCGAACATGACCTCCTGGCCCGCTTCGAGGGCCGAATGCACCAGGTGCACCGAGTCGGCGATGCGAGGCTCGAGGCGAGGGGCGATCTCGTCGAGGTAGCGCTCGGCGATGTCGTCGGCCGACAGGGGGAGCTGGTTGTAGACCTTGGCCAGGATGGCGTTCTTCTCCTTGAGCACCACGTCGAGCTTCTGGCGGAAGATCTTGGGGTCGAGCAGGTCCTGGACCCGCAGGCCCACCCGGGCCGCCTTGTCGGCGTAGCTGGGGCCGATGCCCCCCTTGGTCGTTCCCAGCTTGTTGCGCCCGAGGTAGCGCTCGGCCAGCTGGTCGATCTCCTGGTGGTACGGGAGGATCAAGTGGGCGTTGCCGCTGATCACCAGGTTGGAGGTGTCGATGCCCCGGGCCTCCAGGGTGGCGATCTCGTCCAGCAGGACCTGGGGCTCGACCACCACGCCGTTGCCGATCACGTTCAGGGTGGCGGGATGCAAGATGCCGCTCGGCACCAGGCGGACGGCGAAGCTCTGCTCGCCGACGACGATGGTGTGCCCGGCGTTGTGGCCGCCCTGGTAGCGCACCACGACGTCCATGGAGCCGGCGAGAAGGTCGGTGAGCTTGCCCTTGCCCTCATCGCCCCACTGGGTGCCCACGACCACGGTGCCGGGCACGTCGCTCTCCTTCACCTCGGTGTGCCATCGCTGGCCGTCTGCTGGGGTCAGCGTAGGCGAAGCGAGGGGGCGGAGCGCGAGCCCCACCCCCTCGTCGTCACTGCACTGCTTTCATGCTTCTAGTGTCCTGTCAGGACATCTGGTTTACGAAGAGAGCGGCCAGCACACCGGCGGCAAAGGCGTCACCGGAGTCGATGACGGCGGTGCCGTCGCTGTAGTTGATGGCGCCACCGAAGTTGGTGGCCACGGCGTCGCCGTCGTCACCTTCGGCGTCGGCGTCCTGGTCGTTGTCGGCCTCGTTGTCCGAGTCGTTGCCGGTGGCCTCGTTGTCGCCGGTGTCGGCGTCGGCCTCACCGTCGTTGTCGACCTCGACGGACTGGTCGCTCAGGTTGAAGTCGAAGTCATCAAAGGACCACCCGTGGCCCTTGTTCGACTTCTTGTCATCCTTGTCATCCTTGTCACCGTTGTCGTCGCTCTCGCTGACCTGGTTGGAGAAGACTAGGGAAGCCACCCCGACTGCGCCTGCGTCACCGGTGTCGATGTGGGCGGTGC
>JALZNY010000095.1:4913-6116 GCA_030857525.1 Actinomycetota bacterium | reverse complement strand
GGGCGCGTCCTTCTTGCTCGTGGCCCTGGTGGTCACCGCCGTGCTGGTGCTGACGGCCACGACCGTGCGCACCGCCGCCGCTCACCTGGCCAGTGGGGGCCGGTCGGTGGCCACCGTGACCCGGCCGGGGGTGGATGCCCTGGGCCGGGGCGTCCGCTGGCTGACCACCCTTGCTGGCCCCCGTACTCCGCCTGATCAGGTGGCGACCGAGGCCACCTTGGTCGACGACCGGCCCCCGCCCGTGCTGTTCGACGCCGCCGCCCATGACGCCGCCTACGACACCACCGTGGCCGGCGACACCACCGTCGATCCCACGGTTGCGGGCGCCACCACCGGCGCCGACCTCGATCCCACCGGACCCGGTCGGAGGACGACTCCGCCCGTCCCGGTCGAGGCCGCCGTCGACCCTGAGCAGCTCGCCATCGACCTCGGGCCCGGCGCCGTGCGGGGTCCCTGGAAGCTACCCCCCCTGTCGCTGCTGGCCCGTACCCCGGTGCAGGAGGTCGACCGCCGCCTGGTGGAGCAGGCCGGGCGGACCCTGGAGCACGCTCTGGCCGCACATGGGGTGGAGACCCGCCTGGTGGGCATGGCCGTGGGCCCCACCGTCACCCGCTATGAGCTCGAGCTGGGGCCGGGGGTGAAGGTGGCCCGGGTCACGTCGCTGCACCGTGACATCGCCTATGCCATGGCCTCGCCCGACGTGCGCATCCTGGCCCCCATCCCGGGCCGCTCGGCCATTGGGGTGGAGGTCCCCAACGCCCAGCGCCAGCTGGTGGCGGTGGGCGACATCCTGGCCAGCGAGGAGGCCCACCGGGCCGTGCACCCCTGCGAGGTGGCCGTCGGACGCGACATCAGCGGGCGGGCCGTCATGGCCAACCTGGCCGACATGCCCCACCTGCTCATCGCCGGGGCCACCGGGGCGGGCAAGTCGAGCTGCATCAACAGCCTGCTCACGTCCATCCTGGTGCGCAGCACGCCCGAGCAGGTCCGCCTCATCCTGGTCGACCCCAAGCGGGTCGAGCTGGGCCAGTACGGCGGCGTGCCCCACCTGCTGGCTCCGGTGGTGGTCGACCCCAAGAAGGCGGCCAACGCCCTGTCGTGGGCGGTCAAGGAGATGGAGCGCCGCTACGACCTTCTCTCCGAGGTGGGCGTGCGCGACATCACCGGCTACAACGCCGCCTTCGACCGGGGGGAGCTGCGCAC
>JALZNY010000095.1:0-4903 GCA_030857525.1 Actinomycetota bacterium | reverse complement strand
ATGGTGGCCGCCCGCGACGTGGAGGACTCGATTTGTCGCATTGCCCAGAAGGCCCGGGCCGTGGGCATCCACCTCGTCATCGCCACCCAGCGGCCCTCGGTCAACGTGATCACTGGCGTCATCAAGGCCAACATCCCGGCTCGCCTGGCCTTCGCCGTGTCCAGCCTGGCCGACTCCCGGGTGATCCTCGACCAGGCCGGCGCCGAGCGGCTGGTGGGCCAGGGCGACATGCTGTTGCTGGGAGCGACGTCGTCGAGCGCCCGGCGGATCCAGGGTGCCTGGGTGGGCGAGGACGAGGTCCACAAGGTGGTGGCCCACTGGCGGCGCCAGTCGCCCGAGGTGGTTTACACCGCCGGGGTGGAGGGCGAGGTCCTGCTCAACTCGGGGGGCGACGGGCCCTCGGGAGCCGACGACGACGACGACGAGGCGCTGTGCCGGGCGGCCATGGAGCTGGTGGTGCGCTCCCAGCTCGGCTCCACCTCGATGCTGCAGCGCAAGCTGCGGGTGGGCTTCGCCCGGGCCGGGCGGCTCATGGACCTGCTCGAGCAGCGGGGCGTGGTCGGCCCCTCCACCGGATCCAAGGCCCGCGACGTGCTCATGACCCCCGCCGAGCTCGACGACCTCCAGGGCGGCGCCGACCGCGAGGGCTGAACCCGGTCGGCCCCATGGTCGCGGCGGTAGGGTGGCTGGCCGTGGCCCGTCGCTTTTGGATCGAGACCCTGGGCTGCGCCAAGAACCAGGTCGACTCCGACAAGCTGACCGGCACCTTGGTGGCCGACGGATTGGTCGCCGCCGCCTCCTCGGACGAAGCCGACCTGGTCGTGGTCAACACCTGTGCCTTCGTCGAGGAGGCCCGGGCCGAGTCGGTCGAGACCGTCCTGGCCCTGGCCGGCGCCCGACGGGCCGGGGCCGAGCTGGTGGTCACCGGTTGCCTGGCCGAGCGCTACGGCGAGGAGCTGGCCACCGCCCTGCCTGAGGTCGACGCCGTGGCCGGCTTCGGCGTGCCCGTGCACCTGGGCGCCAAGCCGGGCGGAGCCGCGGTTCCGTCATTCGACCTGCTCAACCTGCCCCGACCCCGGGCCGCCGCCCCGTGGGCCTATGTCAAGGTGGCCGAGGGTTGCGACCGCGCCTGCGGGTTCTGCGCCATCCCCTCGTTCCGGGGCCCTCAGCGCAGCCGCAGCATCGAGTCGGTCCTGGCCGAGGTGGAGGCGCTCGGCGACGGCGTCGAGGAGATCGTGCTGGTGGCCCAGGACCTGGCCGCCTACGGGCGCGATCAGGGCCGGGGGGAGCGGGCCATCGTCCCCCTGGTGGAGGCAGTGTCCGCCCGGGTGGCATGGGTTCGCCTGCTCTACCTCTACCCCTCGGATCTGACCGACGGCCTGGTCGACGCCATCTGTGCCACCGGGGTGCCCTACTTCGACCTGTCGCTCCAGCACGTCTCCCGGCCCCTGCTGCGGGCCATGCGCCGCTGGGGCGACGGGACAAGGTTCCTGGCCCGCATGGCCGACATCCGCCGACGCCAGCCCGAGGCCGCCTTCCGGTCGAACTTCATCGTCGGCTACCCGGGCGAGACCGAGGACGACCACGACGCCCTCCTCGCCTTCCTCGACGAGGCTCGCCTCGACTGGTGCGGCTTCTTCGCCTGGTCACCCGAGGAGGGGACCCACGCCGCCGGCCTCGCCGGCCGGGTCGACCCCGCCTTGGTGGCCGAGCGCCTGGCCGAGTGTCGGGAGCGCCAGGACGTCATCACCGTCGAGCGCCGTGACGCCCTGGTGGGTCGCGACGTTGAGGTGCTGGTCGACCGGGCCGGCGTGGGTCGCACCTACCGGGAGGCGCCGGAGATCGACGGGATCGTGCACGTGCCCGAGGAGCTGGCGGTGGGAGCGAGGGTCACCCTCCGGATCGAGGCCGCCCTCGGCCCCGATCTGCTCGCGGCCGGTAGGGGGTGAGGGCCTTCGGGCCGTCAGCCCTGGCCACCCCGGCCAACGGGGTGACCGTGGCCCGGGCCGCCTTCACCCCGGTGCTCCTGATCGTCATCGTCGGTTCGGGGGCGTCCTACGCGGCGCTGGTCCTGTGGATCGTGCTGGCCGCCAGCGACGGCATCGACGGCTACCTCGCCCGCCGCCACGGCATCACCCGTTCCGGCGCCTTCCTCGACCCGCTGGCCGACAAGCTCCTGGTTCTCGGGGCCATGGTCGCGCTGGCGGTCCGGGGTGCTTTCGGGTGGTTCCCGGTCGGGCTCATCGCCGGACGCGAGGTGGCCATGAGCGGCTACCGGAGCTGGGTGGGACGCCGGGGGGTGTCCATCCCGGCCCGGCGCTCGGCCAAGGCCAAGACGGTGGTCCAGGCCGTGGCCGTGGGTCTGGCCCTGGCCCCGGTCAGCGCCCGGCGGGCCCCGGGCCTGGTCCGAGGCGTCCTGTGGGTGGCCGTGGCCCTCACCCTCGGCAGCGGGGCCCAGTACCTGCGCGACGGCACCCGGGCCCACCGCCTCCGGCCGGGGGCCGACGGGGGAAGCGAGCAACGTGGAAGTTGAGGTCGTCGCCGTCGGCACCGAGCTGCTGCTGGGCGACGTGGTCGACACCAACTCGGCCTGGTTGGGCCAGCAGCTGGCCCTGGCCGGGCTCGACGTCCACCACCAGAGCCGGGTGGGCGACAACGTGGAGCGGATCGTGGCCGCTCTGGGCGTGGCCCTCGGCCGCAGCGACGCAGTCATCGTCTGCGGGGGCCTCGGCCCCACCCCCGACGACATCACGCGCGAGGCCCTGGCCGCTCTTCTCGGCGTGGACCTCGTCCGGGACGACGAGGTGCTGGCTCGGATCCGGTCGCTCTTCGAGGAGCGGGGACGTCCGATGTCGCCCAGCAACCACCGTCAGGCCGACGTGCCGGTCGGGGCCACCGTCATCGAGCAGCGCCGCGGGACCGCCCCGGGCCTGATCTGCGAGCTGGGCGACCAGGTCGTCTACGCCGTGCCGGGCGTCCCCCACGAGATGACCGAGATGGTCACCCGCGCCGTCATCCCCGACCTCCAGGCCCGCATGGGCGGGCGGGCGTCCATCGTCAGCCGGGTGCTGCACACCTGGGGGGTGTCGGAGTCGGCTCTGGCCGAGCTGCTGGCCCCCCGGCTGGAGGTGCTCGACGCCACCGGGAACCCGACCATCGCCTTCTTGGCCAGCGGGATGGAGGGCATCAAGGTCCGCATCACGGCCAAGGCCGGGACCACCGAGGAGGCCGCCGCCGCCCTCGGGGCCGAGGAGGTGGCGGTGCGGGCGATCCTCGGGCGCCGGGTCTTCGCCAGCGACGGCATCCCCATGGAGGCGGTGGCGGGCGGGCTCCTCCAGGCCCGGGGCCTCGACCTGGGTGTGGCCGAGTCGATGACCGGGGGGCTCATCGCCTCGCGGTGCACCGAGGTCCCGGGCTCGAGCGCCTGGTTCCGTGGCGGGGTGGTCTCCTACGCCAGCGAGGTCAAGTCCGATCTCCTCGACGTCCCCGAGGGTCCGGTGGTCTCCGAGGAGGCCGCCGCAGCGATGGCCGAGGGCGTCAGCCGGGTGGTGGGCGCCGAAGTGGGTGTGTCGGTCACGGGTGTGGCCGGGCCCGAGACCCAGGATGACATGCCCGTGGGCACGGTCTTCGTCGGCCTGCACCTCTCCGGCGCGACGGAGGTCTCCCACCTGCGTCTCTCGGGTGATCGCACGGTGATCCGCCAGAGCGCCGCTGTCTCCGCTCTCGACCTCCTGCGCCTGCGCCTGCTCGACCTCGACGAGGGCTCGTCTTGAACGGTGCATGCCGCCAGGGCTACTGTCCGGGCGGGCTGGAGTGCAGATCGGTCGATTCGAGGTGCCCTCCGAAATGAGTACTACTGAAATCATCCTGCACCCGGCCTTCTTGGCTGCGGTGGGAGCGATCGGCGCGGTCCTGGGCCTCGCCCTGTTCCTGACGCGCCATAACAGCCGCAGGGCGCTCAACGCCCGGGGCGAAGACGTTCCTCCGGCGGTGGCCGACGACGTCACCCGGGTGCTCGCCCACCAAGAGCTGGCGACCAAGGTGGGCAAGCGCCCATCGGGCCGGGCCCTGCCGGCCATGCCCTCTCTGGGACGATCGGCGGCCAAGCCTGGCGTGACCAAGCCTGGTGTGACCAAGCCTGGCGCTGTCCAGGCCGAGGGACCGGCGTCACCTGCTGCTGTTTTCACCGAGGCCTCCACCCTCGAGGGCCCACCGGTGACCTTCGCCGACGTGGCCGGCCTCGACGAGGCCATCGAGGAGCTGCGCGAGGTCAAGGAGTACCTGGCCGACCCCGAGCGCTTCCGGGCGCTGGGTGCCGAGCTGCCCAAGGGCATCCTGCTCTGTGGCCACCCGGGCAACGGCAAGACCCTGCTGGCCAAGGCGTTGGCGGGAGAGGCGGGGGTGCCCTTCTACAACGTGTCGGCCTCCAGCTTCGTAGAGCAGTACGTGGGCTTGGGGGCCGCGCGCATCCGCTCGCTGTTCGACCAGGCCAAGGCCCAGGACGAGCCGGCCATCGTCTTCATCGACGAGCTGGACGCCATCGGCCTCAAGCGCAGCGGGGGCGGCAACGGAGAGCGGGAGTTCGACCACACCCTCAACCAGCTCCTGGTCGAGCTCGACGGCTTCGCCTCCTCGTCGGGCGTGTTGATCCTGGGCGCCACCAACCGCCCCGAGCTGCTCGACCCCGCCCTGGTGCGGCCCGGGCGCTTCGACCGGCGCATCCACATCGACGCACCGGACTTCGCCGGCCGCCTGGCCATCCTGCGCCTGTACGCTTCCCGGCGGCCGATGTCGCGCCAGGTCGACTGGGAGGAGGTCGCCACCCAGACCACCGGCCTCAGCGGAGCCGAGCTGGCCAACATCATCAACGAGGCCTCGTTGCTGGCCGCCCGGCGCCACCGGA
>JALZNY010000094.1 GCA_030857525.1 Actinomycetota bacterium | reverse complement strand
CGCCGGGCCGCCCCCTCGTAGGTGAGGTGGCGCAGGTAGGCGGCGTCGTCGGCGAAGCCGGAGGGCAGGGGGAACGCCGGGAGCCGAGGCTTGCCGAACTCGATCTCCACCTCGGCCCGCTCGGCGATCCACAGCGTGTTGTCACACGCCTCGGGGACCTCGGCGAACAGGCTTCGCATCTCGGCGCTGGACTTGAGGTAGTGCTGGTCGCTCTCGAACTTGAACCGGTTGGGGTCGTCGATGGTGCTGCCGGTCTGGACGCACAGCAGGGCGTCATGCGCCACGGCGTCGTCCTGGTGGGTGTAGTGGCTGTCGTTGGTGGCCAGCAGCGGGGCGTCCAGCTTGCGGGCGATGTCGATGAGCTGGGGGTTGGTGGCCCGCTGGTCGGCCAGGCCGTGGTCCTGGAGCTCGACGAACAGCGAGTCTCGCCCGAAGATGTCCTGGAGTCGGGCGGCCCGGGCCAGGGCGCCCTCGGTGTCGCCCCGGAGCAGGGCCTGGAGCACCACGCCCCCCAGGCATCCGGTGGTGGCGATGATGCCGCCGTGGTGCTCGCCCAGCAGCTCCCAGTCGACCCTGGGCTTGTAGCAGTAGCCCTCCAGGTAGGCCCGGCTGGAGAGCTTGAGCAGGTTGCGGTAGCCCCGGTCGTTCTCGGCCAGGAGCGTCAGGTGGTAGTAGAGCTTCTCCCCTCCGTCGCTGTCGCCGCCCCCGTCGTCGAGGCGGCCCCGCCGCCGGGGCCGCTCGTGGCGGCTCTCTCCCGCCATGTAGGCCTCGGTCCCGATCACCGGCGTGACGCCGGCCTTGCGGCAGGCCGCGTAGAAGTCGAGGACCCCGTACATGTTGCCGTGGTCGGTGATGCCCACCGCGGGCTGGCCGTCGGCCACGGCGGCCGCCACCACGTCGGCCACCCGAGCGGCGCCGTCGAGCATCGAGAACTCGGTATGGGTGTGCAGGTGGGCGAAGCTGCTCGCCACGGTCGATACCGCCTCCGGGCCTTGTCCACAGATCCACAGGGACCTGTGGATGAGTTACATCAGTGTCATTCCAGACTAGCCGTCGAACCCCGAGGTGGTCGCCTCTGATTCGCCCCGGTGATCAGAGGTAGGCGCCACCGGGGGTGTCTATGTCCGGGCCCCCTCGGCCCGGGGAAGGCAGACCCCGCTGCTGCATCATCTCCTCGAGCTGGGCCCTCGTCGCCATCTGCTGGGCGAACAGCGTGGCCTGGATCCCGTGGAACAGTCCCTCGAGCCAGCCCACCAACTGGGCCTGGGCCACCCGCAGCTCGGCCTCGCTCGGCGTCTCGGCCTCCAGTGGGAGGGTCAGGCGGTCGAGCTCGGCTCGCAGGTCGGGCGAGAGACCCTGGGCCAGCTCCTTCACCGACACCTCGTAGATCTCCTTGAGCCGGCTCCGGCTGGCCTCGTCGAGTGGAGCGTGGCGCACCTCCTCCAGGAGCTGCTTGACCATGGAACCGATGCGCATCACCTTGGCCGGCTGCTCCACGGACTCGCCGGCTTCGACGACCTCGGCCGGCTCGGCGTCGCTATCTGGAGAGCTGGCCTCCGGAGGACTGACGGCTTCTGGAGGGCTGGCGGCTGGGGCGGGGACGGCGGTCACGTCGGCAGTCGATTCGTCGGAGGTCACGGTCGCGATCCTGCCCGATCCTCGCCCACCTATGCCTTCAGGCCCACGAGGGGAACGAGCATCTCGGCTGCGGTCAGCGAGCCGTGGCGGGCCTGGAGGCGGTAGGGGCCGCTGTCGGCCGGGTCGTCGAAGGCCACCGGCTCCTTCGCCGCCAGCACCACGTCGCCCAGGCGCCTCCTCGCGCCCTCGCTGACCTTGGGACCGAACCACTCCTCGGCCACCACCTCCTCGCGGGTACGCACCCACGCCTGGTCGCTGTAGTGGGACCGCGCCGCCTCGGCCAGATCCTGGGCGTGACCCGGTCGGGCGTGCAGCCAGCGCATCCGGCCTTCGCCCGAGAGCAGGGCGGCATGGGCCATGACCTCGTCGTGGATGGGGGCCACCGATGAGCCCACCTGTACCTGGCCGTGGTCGGAGGTCACCACCAGGGCGGCGCCGGGGGCCAGGGTCGAGGCCACGTCGGCCACCAGCCGGTCGACCGCCACCAGCTCGGCCTCGTAGTGCTCACCCAGCCCGTACTCGTGCGCCACCTTGTCGATCCCGTCGTAGTAGGCGTAGACGAAGGGCTCGCCCTCCCGGAGCAGGCGACGTACCTCGGTGACGAGGGTGGACGTGACCCGCCAGCCACAGAAGCGGACCTGGCCCAGGTGGGCGGAGGAGAATCCGGTGTCGGCGAACTCGGCCCGGGTCACCACGGGAGGGCGGTGGCCACGAAAGGCGGGACGGCTCTGGATCTCGTCGGGCGGGACGGCCTGGCGGGCGTCGGCTTCGGCGGTCTGCCAGCGCAGCACGTTGAGCACGTCGCCGTCGATGTTCATGCGGTAGCCCACCACCCCGTGCTCACCGGGGGTGCAGCCGAGCGTCAAGGAGGTGAGGGCGGTGGCCGTGGACGAGGGGGCGACGGTGGAGATGGCGGCGCCCTGCATCGACGCCAGGGTGGGGGCGAGCCGGCGCCGGGCGTCGAGCTGGACGAACCCCAGTCCGTCGATCACCAGGAGCACGACCTGGGTGGCATCGACGGCCGCCGCCGGCAGCCATGGCGGGGCGGGACGGACCCGCTCCAGTAGGGCCGGGACCACGTTGCTCAAACAGGCGCCGTCGTAGTCGGGGACCAGAGGACCGGCGGTGGTCCGGCTCGCCGGGAACATGAGCACCAGTTCACCACTCTGGTAGCTGTGACGCACATTCAGCCCGCGACCTCCCCGGCCTATCCGTCCGCCACCGAGCGAGGCCTCCCGTACCATGGGCAGGGTGAAGGTCTCCACCCGGGGCGACTATGCCGCCCGGGCCCTGCTCTCGCTGGCGTTGCACACCGAGGAGGGGCGTAGCCCGACGTCGGTGCGCGACATCGCCGAGCGCACCGGGCTGCCTCAGCCCTACCTCGAGCAGATCCTGCTGGCGCTCAAGGGCGCCGGGCTGGTGCGGTCCAAGCGAGGGGTCGGTGGCGGCTATGTCCTCGCCCGCACGCCGGCCGATATCACGCTCGGCGAGATCGTCAGCGCCGTGGACGGGCCCATCGTGGCCGGCGACTTCGGCCGCCCGCACGAGGACGGCGCTTGCGACCACGAGGGACAGTGCGTGCTCCTTGGCATGTGGGCCGACGTGGGCGACCACATGCGCCGCCACCTCGACTCGTTCAGCCTGGCCGACTGCGTCGCCCGGGCCCTCGGGGTGGCCCCCGATCAACAGGCCGCGGCTACGAGAGGCGAGCCAGGACCTCGGCGAGATCGGGAGGCAGTGCCGAGGAGAAGCTGAGTCGCTCCCCGGTCGAGGGGTGGTCGAAGGCGAGGAGCTCGGCGTGGAGGAAGGGACGAGGACAGGCCAGGACCGGCCGGCGCCCACGGTAACGGGCGTCGCCGACCACGGGGTGGCCGATGGCCCCCAGGTGGACCCGGATCTGATGCGTCCGCCCGGTCTCCAGGCGACAGGCCACCAGGGCCACCTCGACCGGCGCTGCGAAGACCCGGCGGACCTCGTAGGTGGTCTGCGCCGCTCGGCCCGTCTTGGACACGGTCATGCGGGTCGGATCGCGACGGGATCGACCGATGGGGGCGTCGACGCGGCCGCGAGGCGGCCTCGGGCACCCCCACACCAGCGTCAGGTAGCGACGCTCCACCTGGCGGGCGCCGAGCTGGGTGACCAGGGAGTCGTAGGCCTGGGGGTTGCGGGCCACGACCAGCAGCCCCGAGGTCCCCTTGTCGAGTCGATGCACCACCCCGCCCCGGCCCGGCTGGCCGACGGTGTCCAGCTCCGGGTAGCGGGCCAGCAAGGCCTGGGCCAGCGTCCCCCCGGAGTTTCCGGCGCCGGGATGGACCACCACGCCCGGAGCCTTGTCGACCACGACCACATCGTCGTCGGCATGGACCACCACCACCTCGACCTCCGGTGCGGGCTGGGACACCTCGGCCACCGCGACGGCGACGTCCACGTCGATCTCGTCACCTCCTCGCACTCGGATGGACCGAGCCTTCACGACCCGATCGCCCAAGAGGACCGCCCCCGAGCTCACCAGGTCGGCCACCCGCGAGCGGGGCAGCCCGGTGAGCATGGCCACCACCCGATCGATGCGCTCCCCGGCCAAGGCCTCGGGGACCTCGGCCCTCATCGGGCCCGGTCCTCGCCGGACTCCGAACCGGACTCCGAACCGGCCTCGGCGTTGGTCCCCTCACCGGACGCAACCAGCCCGGGGTCGCTCCACGCGGTGAGGATCAACAGGACGACCCCGAGAGACACACCCATGTCGGCCACGTTGAACACCGGCCACCACTGGAGGTCGAGGAAGTCGACCACCTCCCCACCGAGGAACCCCCCGCCCTCGCGCAGCACCCGGTCGATGAAGTTGCCCACGGCGCCGCCCAGCACCAGGCCGAGGCTGGCCCGGGGCCACGCCCCCTGCAACGCACCTCCGCTGCGCAGCAGCACGATGACCACCACCACGGCCAGCACGGCGATGAGCGGGGCGAAGTCCGAGCCGAACCCGAACGCGGTGCCTCGGTTGAACACCAGGCGAAGTCGCAGCGTCCAGACCACGTCGATGATGCGGCCGTCGTCGAGCGCTCGCAGCGCCCACCACTTGGTGGCCTGATCGACCGCCACGACGGTGAGGGCGGCGGCGGCCACCAGCACCCATCGCCGTCCCCAGCCCAGGCCGCCGGCACCGGCCCGCTGGTCACTGCACCTAGTGACGACCGAGGCCTCCGCTCTTACAGCGCACGCAGAGCGCAGCGTGGGGCAGTGCCTCCATCCGCTCGTGCGGAATGGGTTGATCGCAGCGCTCGCAGATGCCGTATGTGCCCTGGTCGATCTTGGCCAGCGCCCGGTCGATCTCCTCGATGGACTCCATGGCCTGGGCCGACAGGGCGAGGTCACGCTCGCGTTCGACGTTCATGGAGTCTCCCTCACCCGACTCCTCGTCGAACTGGACGTCGCCCGGCTCACGGTCCTGGGCCAGTTGGTCGGCCTCGGCCTTCAGCGTGGTGGCCGAACGCTCGTAGCCCTCCCGCTCGGCGATGAGCTTGGACCGCTGGGCTTCGATGAAGGCATCGTCAACCGGAGGCGCTGCCGAGGTCGTGGTCCTGGCCTTCTTATCGATCTTCTTATCGGTCTTGGATGCCTTGGACGAGCCTGCGGAGGCCTTGGTCTTCTTGGCGGTCTTGACCGCCGCGGGCGGCGGTGCTGCGGAGCTGGGTGGCGTGTTGGCCCTGGGCATCAGCTGCCTCCTTCCCCCCCGAACAAGGGGTCGCCGAATGTAGCAACCGGTGATGCGCTCGGCAACGAGGACCGTCCGTCAGGGCCGCGCCGTATGGTTGGGCGGGCGCCCTGACGGAGGACGGGCGCTACCGGCATCGAGCACCCGCTCGAGCTGTGCCTGCAGGTGCTCACCGTCGATCCCCTCGATGGCGAAGCGCTTGGACCGGCTCGTCCCCCCTCCTACGAGCGTGACAGCCGAGGCCTTTACGTCGAACACCTCGGCCAGCAAGCGGATGCAGGCGTCGTTGGCCCGCCCCCGCTCGGGCGGGGCCGCCACCCGCACCTTCAGCGCGTCACCGTGGCGCCCGACGAACTCGGAGCGCCCCGCCCCTGGTTGCACGTGAACCCGAAGCACGATGCGGTCATCGCCGTCCACCTCGAAGAGCTCGTCGACCATGGCGGTACCGTAGTCCCGAGCTCGAACGACCGGGCCTGACCAGGCTTGCTCCCCTACGCTGGCCGGATGCCGTTCGGTCCCGTGGAGCCCTTCGACCTGGTCGCCCTGGAGCGGCGCATCTTGGCTCGCTGGCGCGATCAGGACATCGTCGGCCATGTGCGGCGGCTGCGCCAGGACGCCGAGCCGTGGATCTTCTACGAGGGGCCGCCCACGGCCAACGGCCGGCCCGGTCTGCACCACGTGTGGTCCCGCGTCTTCAAGGACCTCTACCCCCGCTTCCAGACCATGCGGGGAAAGCAGGTGCCCCGCAAGGGGGGGTGGGACTGCCACGGCCTGCCC
>JALZNY010000093.1 GCA_030857525.1 Actinomycetota bacterium | reverse complement strand
AGGTTGGCCAGCGGCCCCACCAAACGTCTCACGAACTGGGCGCTACGGCGTGAGACACACCAGGCGGCCCACCGAGAAAGCGCAGGTCAGAGGCTCTTTTAGCGGAGGGGGCCTTCCCTCGGAAACCGCCGATTACACCCGCGTGTCACCCTCGTGTCCCGGCCACCACATGTCCCGGCCACCGCCTCTTCCCGTTGCTACGGCTGGCCTAGCAAGTGGACGTTCAGCCGTCGTGGGTCGACCGGGCTCGAATCAGCTCGGCCAGGTCGCCCACGCTGGTCACGCCGTTGAGGTCGGCCTGGGAGAAGATCACGTCGTAGTCGTCCTGGAGCTCGATGGCCATCTCCACCAGCCGGTAGCTGTCGGACACCAGGTCGCCGAGGGCGGTCCCCGGCCGCACACTCGACGGGTCGACGCCAAGCACCTCGGCGACGCGACTGCGGACGTCCTCGCCGGTCGGGACGGCCACGTCAGTCCTGGCCTCTGTGGCCGTGTTCGCGGTCGCCGGGCTGGGACGACAGCAAGAACCCGAGGCGGGCCTCGTGCTCCTCGAGGGTCTTGGCGTACACCTGGCGGTCGGCCTCCTTGAAGCGGCGAAGGGTGTCGGCCACGTTCTCCTGGCCGAAGCGCTCCTCCATGCCGGCGAGCGCATCCCTCACCCACTGCACGTGCCAGCGCTCGTCGGCCATGATCCGGTCGATCGTCTCCTTCACCTCGGGGCGCAGCTCAGGGGCGGCGAGGTGCTTGGCGTACTGGTTGATCACCCGCCGCTCGAAGACGAGGGTGATGGCCATCACCTCCATGAGGTTGGCGGGCACTCCCGCGGCCTCGAGGTACTGGTCCTGGTAGGCCTCGGACAGTTTGATCGGCCGGACGCCGAGGCGATCGAGGCAGTCGGTCCAGTACCAGGCGTGCTGCGCCTCGTCGGCGAAGTGCTTGGTGAGGTCGTGCTGGATGGGGCTGGACTTGAGGGTCCGGGCCAGCCGGCCGAAGAACAGCGCGCCGTTGATCTCCGACGTCCGGTAGTAGCTGAGGAGCCAGCGCTCGTCGTCAGACAGCGGCACGTGCAACCCCCGTGCAGATGGCCACGGTGAGGCGACCCTCGGGCAGGCAGCTGCTGACGTAGCGAAAGACCCCGCCGCGCCGGTCCCAGGCGGTGCCGCCGGATGCGCTCGGATCGTCCACCTCGTAGTCGAGGAGCCCGCCGGTCGCGTTGTCGGCCGTGGCCTTGTACAACGCCTCCTTGACCGTCCACAGCCGGAGCAGGTCATCGGCCGATCCGATGGCCCGGCGCTCCCGGCTACGGAGGTAGAAGCGAGCGGCGCGAGGATCGATCGGGCGCCACCCCTCGAAGTCGATCCCCAACCCCACGGAGCCATTGTCGCACCCGGCGGCCACGGCCACGCCCGCGGCATGGGTGAGGGAGAGGTGCGGGTGGGGGAAGGCCACGGTCGAGGTGTCGGCCCCGTCGAGGAGCAGCCTGAGGGCGGCCCGTCCCAAGCACCAGTCCCGCCGGCGCGCAACGCTGCCGAGCTGGTCCCGGACCGAGCGTTCGCCGGGGAAGAGCGCTCCGGGCGGGAGCGGCGTCGTCGTGGCGCGCAGGCGGACGGGGGCGCCCAGACCTGTGGACACCGCGGCCTGGGCGACGACCAGGTCAGGC
The DNA here is from genome assembly GCA_030857525.1 of Actinomycetota bacterium. Taxonomy (GTDB): domain Bacteria; phylum Actinomycetota; class Acidimicrobiia; order Acidimicrobiales; family CADCSY01; genus JADDRA01. Next base: position 4,498 of record JALZNY010000093.1, on the reverse strand, counting down.
CACGTCACGACGACCCCACCTGGTGGCGACGAGCCACTCACAGGTATGGCGGACCAGCTCCGCAACGTCGCCGTCGCCATGGTCGGGGAGGGCGGCGTGCAGGCGGGCGGTGCTGAGCTCCTTGGCCACGAAGAGCTGGCGGGCGAAGGGCACGACCGACTGCAGCGACTGGCGCACCAGGCCGCCGCCGAAGGCGTCGACCCCGCGGGCCAGGAGGTCGAAGGACTCCTCGTCGCCCAGCAGCGGTCGCAGCACGCGACGGCGGCGGAAGGACTCCACCGCGTCGAAGGCCGCCGACACGATGTCGAGCAGCTCCGCCAGCGAGGGCGACGCGGAGGCGTCCGGGGCCAGGTGGTACACCCCGCCGGGCGAGGTCGACTCCACCAGGGTGACGACGGCATCGGCCACGACGTCGCCGGTGACAAGGTAGAGGGGCGTGTCGGCGTGACCGGGCACCAGCGGCAGCAGCCCGTGGAACCACAGCTTGAGCGTCTCGTGGAAGGCGTTGTGCTGGGTGACCCGTCCGGTGGCGTCGTCGGCCACGATGGTGGCCACCCGCAGGATCCGCCACGGAAGCTCGGGGCCGACGGCGGCCACGAGCTGCTCGGCCTGCCACTTCGACCACTCGTACTCGTTGGCGAAGCCGGGGCCGTCGTCGTAGAGCGCCTCGTCGACGGGGCCGGCCCGCAACCCCGTGGCGTAGACGGTGCTGACCAGGCCCAGGCCGGTCAGGCGAGGGCATCCTCGGGCGAGGTCCAGGACCTTGGCGGTGCCGTCCACGTTGACGGCCTGAGCGGCGCGCCGGTCGACGTCGAAGCGCGTGATCGCCCCGGCGTGGACGATGTGGGTCAGGCGGGCCCACCACTGCGGGTCCACGGCGGCGAAGGGGTCGTCGTCGGCGAGGTCGCCCGCCGCCCACACCACGCCCTCGGCCTCCACCGCTCGCCGGCTGTGGCCGAGGACCTCGTAGCCCGCGTCGCGGTAGCGACGAGCCACCAGGCCGCCGAGGTAGCCGCTTGCCCCGGTGACGAGCACGGCGCCGTCGCTCACGGCGACGCGCTCAGCACTGCGGCCACGGGCCGTCGCTCCCGTGGTGGTGGAGGACGGCGGCGAGCCACCGTTCGATGCCGAAGGCCACGCAGGCGCTGCGCACCGGATCGGCCGTGGACTCGGCCGGCTCGGCGTCGCCCGAGCGGTGGATGTCGAAGGCCCGGCCGAAGTGGTCGTGGTGGAGGTTGGTGGAGGCGATGGCCAACCGGTCGTCGAAGAGGAGCTCGAACTTGGTGGGGTCGACCTGTTGCATCAGGTACTGCGGGTTGCGGGACGGGCGGAAGAAGGGGTCGCTGGCCTGCTCCCAGCGCACCGGAAGGCCGATGCTCGCCACGAGGTCGTCGACCGTCGCGGTGGCGGCCACCAGGAACGCGGCGGTCTCCTCGGCCGTGCCCATGCAGACGATCTCGCGCATCTCGAAGCTCCACTGGCGCTCCAGGGCGACGTAGTGGGTCTCCCGCCGGAAGCACGTGCTGCGCACGGTGAAGTACCGGGGCCCGGCGAAGCGCCGGCCCCGGTGGTGGGCGTAGAGGTGGTAGCAGGCGGCAGGCGTGAGGACGTCCCGGATGGGGGCCAGGGCGGTCGGTCGCACCTCTCCCTCGCCGTCGACGGGATCGCCGGCCACGAAGCGGGCCAGGTTCTCCTCACCGGCGTCGAGGGTGGCCGGGAAGGTGGCGAGGTGGGGAAAGGACCGGAACCAGTCGATGCGCTCCAAGACCTCGGCCGAGAGGAACGTCGGGAAGCGGAGCTCCTCGGCGTCCCACTGCCCGGCCAGGGCCAGGAAGCGGCGGTCGAGCCGGTCGGCCAGGTCGAGCAGGGGGCCCGAGAGCACCGACTGGCCGTTGGGCAGCCACCGCAGCCCGGGGACGTCGACGAGGGTGGGCGTCATGGGGGCGGGCCGGGACCGAAGAAGGCCCGGTGGATGGCGTCGATGTCGCGGAAGGCGCCGGGGCGGAGCCGGCTGACGTCCACCGGTGCCTGGCGCAGCCGCTCGATGAACACCAGCAGGTCGGCGACCTGCAACGAGGTCAGGTAGCGGCGCTCGATGAGGGCCGTGTCGTCGGCCAGGTCGTCGGGCGAGAGCCCGGGGTTGCGCTCGGTCACCCACTGCCGCAGGGCCCGGCGGACCTCGGTCTCGTCGGTGGTCGCCCCGGTCACGGTGCCGAGCCCAAGATCCCGCCCTCGAGGATGCCGGCCTCGACCAGCGGCCCGAGGGCGACGCGGTTGACCTCGTGGCGACGGGCCTGGCCGGCCGGGTGGTCCCAGGCTGCGCCGGCCACGGCCCATGGGTCGGCCAAGCCGGCATCGCGGTACACGGCCGGGTTGTAGTACTCGTGCCAGGTGGACTCGACGAAGGCGGCGAGGTAGCGACGGACACCGGCCACCTGCTCGGACGACCAGCGCGGCGACCACGACCGCCACAGCTCGGCGACGATCCGGCGGCCGAAGACCAGGTGGCGGGCCTCCTCGGCGTGGTGGTTGGCGTTGATCTGGCGGGCGACGGGGACGAGGCGGTCGTCGTGGCCCATGACCACGTTGTAGCGGTCGACGATTTCCTCGAAGATCGACACCTTGGCGAAGAACAGGAGGTCCTCCTCGCCGTCGGCGAACTCGCGTGGGAACGAGACGTTGCGGTCGGGGTAGACCTTGCCGGCGTAGCGGGTGCAGAAGGTGCCGAACCACACGCTGTGCTTGTTCTCCTCGTCGATGAAGTGGTGGAGGTACTCGGCCACCTCCTCCATGCCCGGCTGGTACAGACGACGGGCGAGTCCCTCCATCAAGGCCCGCTCCCCGTGGATGTTGAGGCTGTAGAAGTTGACCGCCTCCCAGAAGCTCAACTCCTGGCGACGGTCCTCGGCCAGCGCCTCCCAGGTGGGCGAGCCGTAGAGAGACACCAGCTCGGGACTGGTGAACCACTGGTGGTGGTCGAGCTCGTCGGGCCAGGCGATGGCGTCGTAGGGGTTCTGGTAGCGCCGACGGGACGCGGCGCTGAGCTTGCGGACGGTCTCGGCCAGAGCGTCCATCACGTCTTCTCGATGAGGGTGCCCTGCCAGTTCATGCCGTAGCCGGCCATGGTCAACAGCAGGCGCTGGCCGGGGTCGACGCCCTCGTCGTCGAGGGCGGCCAGGTTGATGATGTTGTCGCCGCTGATGACGTGGGCGACGTCGGGCAGCGAGGGGTAGCGCACCCGGGCCGGATCGACGTGCAGGAGGCGACAGAGGATCTGCCACGCCTTGGCGTCGGTGTTCTGGGGGACCACCCAGTCGACGTCGTCGATGCCCAGGTCGGCCTTGGCCAGCAACTCGGTGACCAGGCGGTGGGTGTAGGCGAAGTAGGAGCCGACCGTCTCGTCGTCGTCGGCCCCCACCATGGCGCCGTTGGTGATGTGGTGGGCGGCGACCAGGCGGTAGGCGGCAGGTTCGCGGGAGACCACGCAGGCCGCCGATCCGTCGGAGATCAGGCTGTAGGCCTGCTCGTAGGTGGCCCCCGGCGGGAAGCGGTCGGCGCTGACGCACAAGACCCGGGAGACGCTGCGGTCGGTGGCGATCAAGCCGTGGGCGAGGCGCAGGGAGCCGAGCATGCTGGTGCAGGCCTGCTGGCCGACCCCCACCACGAAGGCCCGATCGAGCTCCAGGTCGGCCTGGAGGCGGCTGACCGGGAAGTCCATGAGGTGCTTGACGTCGGCGCTCTGGGCGAAGCGCTCGGGTACGCCGAGGTTGGCGTTGGCCGGGATGCAGGTGGCGTAGACGATGGCGTCGACCTGGCCGAGTGGGTCGTCGGGCCGGTCACGGAGCGACAGGGCGGCGGCCCGGGCCAGGTCGTAGGCCGTCTCGTCGTCCCCGCACACGTGGTGGCAGCGAAAGCCCGACGCCAGGAAGGAGGCGGCGGGGGAGTGGACCCGTCCCGCGGCGGCGCTGTCCTCGATTGCGTACTGCCGGCGGCCGAGGGCGAAGGCGAAGTGGTCCAGGTAGGCGTCGACGCTCATGGCCGAGCACGGTCCTGGGCACCCTGGTCCAGGAAGCGCACGACCTCGATCCGACGTACCGATCGCTTGGCCGTCTGGGGCAACGGACCGGGGTGCACGCGGACGACGGTCGGCCGCTTGAACGGGCTCAGTCCGGCGGTGAGGCGTCGTACCTCCTCGGTGGCCGCCGCCTCGGTGAGCTCAGCGGTCGGCACGACCACCGCGCACACCTGCTCGCCCGACCTCCGGCCGGCATCGGGTGCCCGCCACCCCACCACGCAGCTCTCCTGGAACAGGGCGCTCGTGGCGAGTGCACCCTCCACCTCCTCGGGCTGGACCTTCTTGCCGCTGTCCAACACGATGAGGCTCTTGGTCCGACCGGTGACGAAGAGGTAGCCATCACCGTCGAGGTGGCCGAGGTCGCCGGTGTGCAGCCGGCTGTCCCTGTCGACGGCCTCGGTCGTGGCCCGCTCGTCACGCCAG
>JALZNY010000092.1 GCA_030857525.1 Actinomycetota bacterium | reverse complement strand
CTGGTGAGGGGAAGGCAAACAGGCCGAGGCGACCCCCAGTTGAACCGTGGTCGCCGTCGTGGTGAAGTCTTTGGAACCTGCCGGCGTCAGTCGGACCCGGTCATGGCGGAGACCTCGAAGCGAACCTCGACGCCGAGTGCCGTCTCCAACAAGCCCTTGCGCTCCTCGGCCGTGTAGAGCTCGAGCGACGGGTCCCCCTCGGCCCTGATCGCCACCACCAGGGCCTTTCCCTCGCGCCGGCACCGAATCCCTTGAACGATTCCGGAGTGGGTCCGATCCAGGGCGATGGCGATGCGCAGGATCCCGGCCAGGGTGCGGACGCTGCGCTGGTCAGGCGCCGAGAGGGCGGCGAAGGCCTCGTGCTTGGCCTTGGGAACGCTCTTGCGGTGGTAGCGGGCCACCTGAGCGATGAGCTCCACCTCGCGCTCGGTGAACCCCCGCAGGTGCTCGGCGTGGCGAATGACGTAGTAGGAGTGAAGATGGTGGCGCTCGTGCGAGATGGCGAGGCCGACATTGGCCAGGAGGGCGGCGGCGGCCAGCAGCTCCCGGGAGTCCTTACCCAGCTCGTGGAGCTTTTCGGTGGCGTCAAAGAGCTCCAAGGCCAGCGTCCGGGAGCGCTCGGCGTGCTCGCCCTCCTCAGGGTAGAGCCGGCTCAGACGGGCCACGCTGCGTGTCCGGATGTCGGCCGTACCTTCGCCGATGAGGCTCGACGACGGGCTCGTGCGCTGGAGGGTGTCGAGCACCAGGCCCTCCCGCAGGGCGTAGTCCGACACCGTCATCTCCGAGATCCCGAGGGCGAGGGCCGCCTCCTCGAGCAGGATGGCGCCGGCCACGATGATGTCGGCCCGGCGGGCGTCGAGGCCGGGGACCTTCAGCCGTGCCTTGGCGGTGGGCGCCTCCACCAGCGTGGCCACCACCTTGCCTAGCTCCCTGCGGGTGAAGGTGGCGTTGCTCACACCTCGGCCGGTCTCGCCCCGGCGGGCCCGCACCATCTCGGCCAGGTTGAGGATGGTCCCCGAACTGCCGATGGCCACATCGAAGCCGTGGCGGCGGACCTCGCGCACAACCGGCCCCAGGTAGGCCCGGACATGGGCCCGGCACTGCTTGACCTGGATGGCGGTCAAGGGCTCCTCGGCAAAGAACCGGTCGCTGAGGCGAATGGCGCCGAGCTTGAGGCTGCGGGCCTCGAGCATCTCGGTCCCCTCCCCCACCACGAACTCGGTGCTCCCACCGCCGATGTCGATGAGCAGGACCCGAACGTCGGCGACGGGCACGTCCTGGAGGACGCCGAGGTGGATGAGCCGAGCCTCCTCGACGCCCGAGACCACCTCGACGTCGATGCCGGCCTCGTCCCGGGCCCGGTGCAGGAACTCGTCTCGGTTGTGGGCTTCGCGCACGGCGCTGGTGGCGATGGCCCGCACCGGCGCATCGGCGATCTCGGCGATCTGGCGGAAACGGTTCAACGCGGCGATCCCCCGGTCGATGGCGTCGGGGGCGAGGCGCTTCATGTCGCCCGACCCCGAGCCGAGGCGCACCACCTCCTTCTCCCGGGCGATGATCTCGAAGGCGACGGCGCTGGTGGTGCGGGCCACCACCAGGTGAAAGGAGTTGGTGCCGAGGTCGATGGCGGCCAGCACCCGCCCCGCGCCCAGCTGTACGCCCACTTTGGCCTCCACGGTCACGCCCGAGAGTCAACCCTGCGGCCCGGGCCTTGACCAAGACCGGAGCGGGGCCTCACCGCCGCGTCGTCCAGTCGGTCTCCAAAGGGTCGGCCTTCGACGAGACCGACGTCGCCCTCGGCTCAGTGTTCGCCGCCCACGCCGCTGTCGCCATGTCGGCCGCCCGTCGGGAGGAGGGCCTGGAGCGCAAGGCGGCCAGCCGTGACCTGATCGGGCGGGCCAAGGGCATCTTGATGGCCCGCGAGAACGTCACCGACGAGCAGGCCTTCGACATGCTCCGTCGAGCATCGCAGCGCCTCAACGTCAAGCTCACCACCCTGGCCGAGCAGGTCAACTTCAGCGGCGAGACACCCTCCTCGTAGTCCGGCGCGCACGCCCGACGGGTGGCCGGTGTGCGACTCCCTCTGATCGGGTATGGGATCCGGGCAACGGACGACGAAAGGTGGACGCCATGAGCGACCAGCGCTCCAGCGACGAGTACAACCCCGATGAGATGCGGGCCGCACCCAAGACCGGGCGCGACGACCTCGAACCCAACGAGATGTCGACCTGGGACGGCGCCGGTAACCCCGTCCGAGATGTCTTCACGGACAACGCCGAGGGCAGACTGGCCGAGGGCACCGGGGACACCGCTGAAGAGGCCCGCAAGGATGCCGAGGCCGACGGCAAGGTCCTGGGTGACGATGCTGGTCCTGAGGGCCACTGAGGGCGGTTCCTGACCTCAGTTCCCGACCGAGAGCTTCATTCGGTGACCGGCCAATGGCCGGTCACCGCCGCGTCTGGCTACAGGCGCGACCCGGCCCCCACCGCCACGTCGACCTGCTGCACGTGGTCAGGGAAAGAGCGGCTCCTGGCCGGGCCAGGGCACCGGAGGGGCGGGGACGACGGGCGGGGGCGGCGGCCGGCGGCGGAAGTGCTTTCCCAACGTCTCTTCCTGGCCCTGGTAGTTCGAGCCGATCTGGTCGCCGTAGAGCTTCTCGGGGGGTGCCAACATGTGCTCGAAGGTGAGCTTGCACACCCGCTGACGGTGCTCGATCATGAAAGGTACGTCATGGGCCCGCACCTCCAGCGCCGCACGCGATCCCTTCAGCGAGCCGCTCGGGTGGTAGCCGAAGCCCGGGTCGAAGAACCCGGCGTAATGGGTGCGCAGCTCGCCGCTGGTGGGGTCATACGCGGTCATCTCGGCGGCCAGGTCGGGCGGCACCAGCACGCTCTCATCCGAGAGGAGCAAGTAGAAGCGCTCGGGGATCAGCACGATGCGGTCGCCCTCCTCCCTTGGTACCGACTCCCAGTAGTCGTCGGGGTCGAAGGCGTCGACACGCTGCATCTCCAGCAGAGGTGCATAGCTCTTGGCCCGGTAGCCCACCCGGCCGCTGGCGTCGCCCCGCAGATCGAGCCCGAGGAAAAGGCCGTTGGCGGTGGCGAACTCGGCGTCACTCACCGCCTCGCCGGCCCGGAAGAGCATGGGCCGCTCGGCGTGGAGCCGGCGCAGCTCGTCGTCGCCGAGGGCCGCCTTGCCCCGCACGAGGCGCAGCTGGTTGAGCGCCAGGCCCTGGCGCACCCGCACGGTGAACGACAGGGGGACGACCTCGAGGTAGAGCTTGCCCCGGTACCCGGGGACGATCTCGTCGAAGCGGTAGCTCTCGTCAGTGATGACCCGGGTGAAGACGTCGAGGCGCCCGGTGGAGCTCTTGGGGTTGGTGCGGCCCCGTACATCGGCGGGCAGGTCCAGCTCCTCGATGAGGGGGATCAGGTAAGGGCGATTGGTCTCGAGCACGGCGCCGTCCCGGCGCAGGTCGAGTTCGTCGACGATGAAATCCTTGAGCTTGTGCCCCACCGGATCTCGGTCGGGCAGGAAGCTGCAGCGGATGCGGTAGGCGACCTCGCCCAGGCGCAGGTCGAGGCTGGCGGGCTGGATGCTCGACTCGGGGACGGTGTACTCGCCCCCACCGATCCACCCGGCCTGGATGGCGGCCCGGAGGTCCTGGCTGGGCAGCACCCCCTCGCTGCGCTCCGGTCGGTCACCGCCGGCCCGGCCCTGCGGTGCACCCATCGGCCCCGAGCGTACCCTTGGCTCGCATGACGGGCCGAGACTGGCGTTCGCGAGCCCCCCTGCTGCTGGGGGTGGGCATGACCGCCGCATTGGCCGGCGGTGGTCGCTTCGGGCGACGGGCCGCCCTGCGCAGCGCCGGCGTCGCCCTCGCCTGCCGGGCCGTGTCCAAGCTGGCCGGCTACCGGCTCGCTACCGGTGAAGGGAGAGCGGCGGTGACCAGTGCCTACGCCGCCGGAGCCGGCCTCGAGCTGCCCTGGGCCGGTGGGGTCCTCGGGGTGGCCTCGGCCCTGGTCTCCCTGGCCGACGTGCGTTCGGGCCGGGCGCGCCCGGCGGTCGCGCTCGGTGCCTCGTGCCTGGGCGCAGCCCTCGCCGTCGGGAGCAGGCGGGTGTGGCCCGTCGCCCCTCGCGAGCCGGCCGACCTTCGCCCTGCCGGTGGTGCCCGACGTCACCGGGCGGCGAACGACGGGGAGTCGGTGGCTGTGGTGCTCAACCCCGGCGCCGGGTCCGAATCGGGCGACTCCCCCGCCGACCACCTCCGCCAAGCCCTCCCCGATGCCCGGGTGGTCGAGCTCGACGAGAGTGACGATCTGCTGGACGCCCTCGAGGAGGCGGCCGCCGGCGCCGGGGTGCTGGGGGCCATGGGCGGTGACGGCACGCTCAACGCCGCCGCCGGCATCAGCCACGAGCGCGGGATCCCCCTCCTCGCCCTGCCCGGGGGCACCCTCAACCACTTCGCCCGCGATGCCGGTCTGGAATCGGCCGACGACGCACTGGCCGCCCTAGCCGCCGGCGAGGTGGTGGCCGTCGACCTGGCCTCGATCGACGGGCACTGCTTCCTCAACACCGCCAGCTTCGGCGCCTACACCGAGCTGGTCGACGCCCGGAAGCGGCTCGAAGGTCGTGTCGGCAAGTGGCCGGCCATGGTGACCGCCCTCGTGCAGGTGCTGCGCCGGTCGCAGCCGACCGAGGTGGAGATCGACGGACGGCGCCGCCGGTTGTGGCTCGTCTTCGTCGGCAACTGCACCTACCACCCCCACGGCTTCGCCCCCAGTTGGCGGGCCCGACTCGACGATGGCCAGCTCGATGTGCGCCTGGTCGACGCCTCCATGGCCGGCGCCCGGGTGCGACTAGTCGTCGCCGTGCTCACCGGACGTCTGGGACGGTGTCGGGCCTACGAGGCGTGGACCACGAACGAGCTCCACGTCCGTCGCCTCGACGGCGACCGCCGCTTGGCTCGCGACGGCGAGACCTTCGAGGGGTCGGCCGACTTCGCCATCTCCAAGTGTGACGAGCCCCTCTTGGTCTACTCCCCTCACAGGTGACTTCGCCGCCGAACCGTAGGCGGCCGGGTCCCGTCACCTTCATCCACCGGGTGGGACGACCTCTGCCGGTGGCGGGTCGCGCCAGTCCCAGTGCGCCATCTGGCCTGACCAGCCCGCCAGCCAGACGTCGACCGGCGGCTGGAAGCGGTAGGCAGGCAGATCGGTCGAGCGCTGTCCCTGGGCGGCCAGGGTGTAGGCCGCCGACATCGACGAAGCCCGGCGGGCCAGGTCGGCGTCGAGCCAGTACACGCCCACCGGGTCGATGTGGCCATCGGCCCGGGTCAGGGCGGAGTCCCAGTCACAGGAGTCGACAAAGGGGAACCAGCAGTAGCCCTCGATGGGGATGCCGGCGGCCTGGGCGATCTCGCACTGCTCAAGGGTGTACTTGAGCCAGCTGGCCCGGTCCGAGGCGAAGCCTCGGATGTTGGTCTCCCCCAGCAGGCAGGGTCGGTGGTAGCGCTCGAAGTACTCCTCGATGAGCTCGGCCAGGGGCGCAGGGGTGGACGAGGGCTTCGACGCCCGTCCGGAGGCGTCGAGGTAGTGCCACTGGTTGTGGGCGTAGTAGTCGAGCCCCACGACGTCGACCCGGCCGGCCTCCATCTCTAACAGGCCCGCTCCACCGGCGGCCAGGACCTGGGCCACGAAGGGACGCTCGGGTGCCAGTGACCGGCCGAGGAAGGCGTCGAGGACGAAGAAGCGCCGGTCGTTCGCCAGCGCCGCCCACGGCTGGGCCGCCTCGGTGGCCGCCGAGGCCCGTTCGCAGGTGTCCACCCACACATGACGGGCCCCGGGCAACAGCTCGGCGCAGGCCCGGCTGGCGGCGGCCACGGCCGGGAGAAGGTTGGCGGCCACGGCCACGAAGCCGCGCACCCCTCGCAGGTAGGGCGGCCAGATCCCCTCGTGCCCGCACAGGAAGCAAGTGGTGAAGGGCTCGTTGCACAAGGTGTACTCCCCCACCCAGGGGTAGCGGTGGGCGAAGGCCTCTACGAAGCGCAGGTAGGCGCCGGCGAAGCGCCGGTCGGCCAGGCCCCGGCGCAGCCACCTCGGGTAGCTGGTGTGGTGCAGGAGATCGACGATCGGGCGCAGGTCGTGGTCGCCCATGCATC
>JALZNY010000091.1 GCA_030857525.1 Actinomycetota bacterium | reverse complement strand
CGGGACCTCGCCGGCGATCACCTCGGCCACCGACGCCCTCTTCGGCTGGGCCGTCGACCTCATCGGTGATCTCCTGCCTGGATGGTTGCTGTTCCCCGTGGGCGTCGGCGTGCTGTTGCTGGGCTTTCAGCTGTTCGACAAGGTGCTGCCCACCATCGGAAGCCATCAGCTCGAGGACCGGGCCGATGCCTGGTACACACGCAAGTGGCCCATGTTCGGGCTCGGCCTGGCGGTGACGGTGCTCACCTTGTCGGTCTCGGTGTCGCTGACCCTGCTGGTGCCCCTGGTGGCCAAGGGCTACCTGCGGCGGGCCAACACCCTGCCGTACATCGCTGGGGCCAACATCACCACCCTCGTCGACACCCTCGTCGCCGCCGTCCTGCTCGGAAACCAGGATGGGGTGCGGGTGGTCGTGGCCGTCACCGTGGCGGTCACGGCCTGGACCCTGCTCCTGCTCGCCCTCGGCTACCCGCTTCTGCGGCGAATGTGCCTCGGCTTCGTCGGTCGGGCTCTCGGATCGACCCCCCGGCTGGCCGCCTTCACCGCCGTGCTGCTCGGCGTCCCGCTGGCCCTCATCGCTCTGTAGCCCGACGCCGCCTCCTACGATGAGCCGGATCGGGGCCGTTAGCTCAGCGGGTAGAGCAGGGGACTTTTAATCCCAAGGTGCTGGGTTCGAGACCCAGGCGGCCCACCAAGGCGGGGCCAGACCTAACGCCGCCCCGAACATCTCGTTCAAATCCAGCCCGTCCAGCAAACCCATCGCCCCTTCGTCGACCGCCCCGGCCATGCCACCGGAACCCGATCAAAGGATGGTCGAAGATCAACCAGCCAGCCCACACGATCTAGCGAGGACCCCATCGTGGTCCCTCCCTCGTCCCCGAATGCCGTCCCACGCTAACCGTCCGGCACGCTGAACTCCTCCCGGCCCCATCGGACCGGCGTTGCGCAAAGCGTAAGGTTTCCCCGTCCCTGAGCGTTGCTACGCTCCCAGGAGTGCTCGACACCCCCGGCGAGCTCGACGCGGGCCGCCTGGCCAAAGGCTTGGCGGTGCTGCGCATCTTCGTGGGCTCCATCTTCCTGCTGAACGGGCTGGCCAAGCTCTTCGGTTGGTCGGCGGTCAAGATCGGCCCCTACGTGGTCAACCTCATCGACCGCCCCGCCATCGGCTTCATCCTCGACTTCGAGGTGAACCAGAACCCCGCCGGTGGCGAGCCGGGCACCCTCCTGCCCGGCCTGGCACCACTGGTCAACAACCTGCTTCTGCCCGACATCGAGGTGTTCGCCTGGCTGGTCACGGTGCTGGAAGTGGTCGTCGGCTTGCTCCTTGTCCTGGGATTGTTCAGCCGGGGTGCGGCCCTGGTGGCCCTCGGGCAGGTCCTGTTCCTCGCCCTGGTCTACGTCTCGAGCAATCGCTGGCTCTTCGAGCAACCGCACGAGTACGTCCCCGCCGCCATCCTGGCGGTGGTGTCGTCGGGCTACGTCTGGGGCCTCGACGGCCGGCTCGGCCTCGGTCGGGCCAGGCAACGTCGGTGGCCGTTCTAGTGTCGCAACTCATGACCGTTCCGCTGGTCGATGCGTCCCAAGCCCCACTCCTTGCTCGCCCCTACTACGGCGGCGGCGACCCTGGCCCCATCGTCGGGGCACTGGCCCAGGTCCCCGAGTTGCTCGAGGTGGCCATGCCGTTCATCGGGATGGCGCTTTCGCCCAGCGCCATCCCCCTGCGCACCAAAGAGATCGTGATCTTGCGAACGTCGGGGGTCTTGGAGTGCCGCTACTGCGTGCAGAGCCACACCGTGGCCGCCCTCGACGCCGGCTTGTCAACCGACGAGGTGGCTGCGCTTCGGTCTCCGGAGCCCGCTGCCCACCACTTCGAGGATGCGGCCGAGCGAGCCCTCGTCGGGTGGATCGACGCCGTGGCCGGTGGCCGCGGGGCGGTCCCCACCGAGCTGACGGCCGCCATGGAACGGCACTTCCGCGACCACGAGGTGGTCGAACTCACCGCCGTCGTCGGCGTCACCATGATGTTGAACCGCTTCTGCACCACCCTCGGACTCCCGACCTCGCCCGAAGTTCTCGTCCGTCTGGCGGCGGTCGGGCTCGAATGAGTCCGATCGCCGAGGCCGTCGAGGACGGCACCCTTCCCGGTCGGGTCTGGCTCTACGCCAACTACAACTGCAACCTGACGTGCAACTACTGCTTGACGGAGTCCTCACCGCAGTCGGCCCGGCGGGAGCTGTCCCGGGAGCAGATGGTGGCGGTGGCCACCGAGGCCAGGGACCTCGGCTTCACCGGGATCGGCGTCACCGGCGGCGAGCCGTTCCTGCGCCCCGATCTGCCGGAGATCTTGTTGCAGCTTTCGGACATCCTCCCGGTGGTGGTCCTGACCAACGCCACCCTGTTCAACGAGGCGCGGCGGGAGCGCCTTCGCCCCCTGGCCGGAGCCCCGATCCAGATGCAGGTCTCACTCGACCGCCCGGACCCCATCGTCAACGACGAGATGCGCGGGCCGGGCAACTTCGCCAAGGTGGTGGAGGCCATCCCGAAGTTGGTCGACATGGGCATCCACGTCCGCATCGCCACCACGGCCGAGTACATCGGCGAGGAGGACCGCCTTCGCCTGTGCGAGTTGCACCGAAGGCTCGGCGTCAGCGACGACGACCACATCATGCGCCCGGTTGTCCGCCGGGGCCGGGCCATCGACTTCGACATGGGGGTCGAGGCGGGAGCCCCCGACCTGCCCGCCGAGCTGACCATCACCGCCGATGGCGCCTTCTGGAGCCCGTTCGGGCCCACGGTACGCCAGGGCAAGCTGGATCTCGACCTGCTGATCACCCGCACCACCCGACCGCTGGCCACGCCGGCGGCAGCCCTGCTTCGCCTGGTCGAGGGCCGCCCACCGGGCCAGGACAGCCAACTCAACATTCGTTGAGCGTGACCACCGGGCCCGGTCGGGTCCTATCGCCACCGGGGTGATCGAGGGCACCTGTCGATACCTCGTTGCCGACCTCATGGACATCACCGGGGCTCGTTGGAGCGTCAAGGGCGCGGAGGCGGTCCTGATGACGCCCTGGAAGGCGGCGGTGAGGGCCAGGCCGACGAGCGAGATCTTCAGGGCAGGGATGCCCTCCTGGCTCGCTTCCAGCTGGCGGTCGACCTTGTCGCTGGCGTCGTGGCTGTGGGGGGAGAAGACGGAACGGATCAGCCCTCGGAGATCACCGGGGTGAGACGGCGCCGGGATCACCCGCAGCTGGCGTCATCACCTCAGGCCGTGGCGATCACTGTTCCCGCTTGAGCGGGTGGCGAGGCTCCTGGCGGTTGCGGACGCCCTGGTGGCGGGCCCCGTCCTCGGCTCCGACCGGCAGCACCCCGGTAGGCGGCAGGTTGAGCTCCTCGAAGTTGACCTCGGGGAAGCGGCGGTCGAAGCCCACCGCCTTGTGGGTGAGTGAGAGCGACAATGCCACGGCGACGTCGGCCCGGATGACGTCGAGCTTGCGGGCCGCCACGGCGATGCGGGTCTGGCAGCGGCAGTCGAGCGAGTGGATCGCAGCGGTCTTGGCCGCCGAGCCCACGGCGATGCCGAGGTCGATGTCACGCAAGTTGCAATGCGGACCGGCGAACTCCAGCTCGGCGGAGTCACGGCGAAGCTCGGCGGTGGTATGGAGGAACTCGGCACAGGTTGCGTAGCCACAAGCCCCGCAGTCGTAGTTGGGGGGGTACCAGTCGGCGAGGCCGACGAAGAGCACGGCGTCGATGGCCTCGGCCGCCTCGGCATCTCGGAACCAGATGCGCTCCCGTCGCTCGGCCCCTCGGGCTCGCATCCACCCGGCCAGCCGGTCGAGCACGGCCCGGTCGTCGACCACCACCGTCTCGATGAACAGGTGCTTGCCCTGGACGAAGAGCTGGCCTCCGGACTTGGGGGCGGTGATGGCGGCCGCGGCCATGAGCTTGGCCACCTGGCGGACGGTATCGGCCCGCAGGTCGTCGTAGCCGAAGGTGCCACTCATCGATCGCTAGCGATTTGCTGGCGGCACCAGGCGTAGAGGGCGTCGTAGACGAACGACTGGCGTTCCAGGAGGCGGTGATCGTCGGCCTCAACATCGAGGCCGCCGAGACCGATGGCGAGCAGCCCCGGCCCGAGAGGGTCGGTGTCGAGCTCGCCGTCGATGTCAGCGGCGTGGACCACCCGGGCGAGGCGGGCGAGAGCGGCATCGGCGCCGAGGTCGTGGTCCTCGATGAGCACCTCGAAGGTGCAGAGTCCGTCGCGGTGGGTGAACTCGGCATCGGGCGCGTCGAAGGAACGGGCGTCGTTCTCCTCGGCGACGTCGAGCACCTGGGCGGCCGGGACGTAGAGGATCTCGGCCTCGGGATCGATGAAGCGGCGGATCAGCCAGGGGCACGCCACCCGGTCGGTCTTCGGGCGTTCACGGGTCACCCATCGCATGGTGGGTCCTCCTTGGTCGTTCGGACAACGGGGTCGACAGCCGACAGGCCGTCCAGGTTGACGTACCCACCGGCCACCTCGTAGCGGGTGATCGGTCGGTAGTCGACGGCCTCGTGCACCGGCGAGGCGGTGAGGCGGTCGCGCTCGGGTGTGGCGATCCAGGCGTCGAACGCTTGGTGGGAGGCCCATGCGGTGAGCACCACGGTCTCTCCCTCGCCGGCGCTGGGTTCGAGCACGAGCTCGGCCAGGATGCCGTGCGCCTCGCGCACGGTCCGGTTCTCCGCGATCCAGGCCATGAACCGGTCCCGCTGCTCTGAGGGGACTCCGACGGTACGCAGGCAGACGATCATGGTGCTCCTTTGGCCGGGGTCGTCCTTGGTCGGGGTACTGAAGCCGAGCGTTCGAGGTGCTCTGCCTCGTCGGGTAGGTCGACGTGGCGGAACCAACGCCACAGGGCCACGTCGTAGGCGGCTTTGATGCCGCCGGCGAGCAGGAAAGGAAGCCCGAGGGCGACCTGCTGCGCGGCTCCGGCCAGCACCGGACCGAGCGGGCGAACCACGTAGCGGGCCGTGTTCGTGGCGGCGGCCGCCGCCGTGCGCTCCTCGGGGGTGACGAGGGCCATCACGTAGGCCTGGCGGGTGGGCACGTCCATCTGGCTGAGCGCCTGGCGGGCAAAGAGCAGGGCGACGGCGATGCCAAAGGAGGGCGCCAGGGCGACCGACGCCAGCAACAAGTTCGACGGCAGATGGGTGAACACCATGGTCGCCAACAGCCCGAAGCGCTCGGCCAGGCGGGGGGCGACGAGGAACGATGCCGTCTGGAGCAGGCCGAGGAGGAAGAACACGAGCGCCAGCACCTCCAGCGAAGCGCCGAAGCGTCGGGACAGGTAGAAGGCGACGAAGCTCTGGACCACGAAGCCCCCCCCGAAGGAGTCGACCGCGAACAACCCCGACAGCCCGAGCACCTCCCGACGGGAGCGCCGCAGCGCCACCCGACGGACGCCACGGCTTGAAGGTGGCGCCTCGACCTGCTCCGACAGCGAGCCCGCCACCGCCGCCCCGGCGACCCCGACCGCCGTCAGGATCAGGAAGAAGCGCTGGTTCGGGGGGATGCCGGGAACCAGCACCCGTGCCAACTCCGGCCCGCCAGCCGCCAGAGCCCCGAGCGATCCGGCCAGGGCGGCCACCGCGTTGTAGACACCGAAGGCCCGCACCCGAGCCGACCCGTCGAGATCCTGGGCCACCATGGCCTGCTCGAGTGAGGTGAACGGCCCCGATTCGACCACCTCGGTCGACAACGCCCCGGTGAGTGAGACCGCGGCGAGCACCCAGAAGGTATCGGTGAGCCCGAAGGCCAGGCCGCCGACGGCCAGCGCGACGAACAGAGCCGTGTAACAGCGGCGACGCCCCAGGCGGTCGGCCCAGGCCCCGACGACGGCCGAGGCGAGCACCGTCCCGGCCAGGACGAACGACAGGAGCAGCCCCACGCGAGTGGTGCTCCACCCTCGTGCGGCGAGTGTGGCTCCTAGCAGCACCGAGGCGAATCCGTAGGCAAGGGCTCGCAGGGCCTGGGCCCAGAGGATCCGCCGTACGTCGGAGCTCACGACGGCTGGCGACCCAGCAGCAGGGCGCGTCGGAGGTGCTCGTAGAGTCCGTCGAAGATGGTCTCGCCGACCGCCAGGACCCCCGGATCGTCGCGCACCATCGACAGGCCGCGGCAGATCACATCGAGAC
>JALZNY010000090.1 GCA_030857525.1 Actinomycetota bacterium | reverse complement strand
CGTGTACTCCATGACCTCACCCCCGTTCATCGGCGTGTCCCGGCGGGTGGTGGTCGTATCCAGGCAGCTCTCGGGCGTGCCGCCGTTTCGCAGCCGGGCCTGGCGGATGACGTGTTCGGGCAGGGGCTGGCGCGAGCCCCCCCGCCTCAGGCGCCGGGTGGTAGGGGCATCGCCGGGAGTCCAATCACCGGGGTTGGAGATGATGACACTGGACTTGTCTTGGCCTGGCGCGGCGAAGGTCTCTGGCCTTCCCTCTTGCGCAGCCGCCACGGGTTGCATGACGGCAGCGGCGCTCACCGCGGCGGCGACCGCAGCTAACGCCCAGCGCACGGGTTCCTCGTCTCAGGTCCGTCGAGGCTGATGCTGTCGTTGAAGAGCATCCATGCTGTCGGGTTCAGATGCTCGGGGTCATCGGTTTCCAGTTTCGGGGTGATGCCGAGATACGTCAACGACGTCGGAGCCTCATTCGTTGTCGTTTCGGAGAAGTCACGCTCCACCCGAAAGAATACGCAGTCCTCCGACTTGCCGAGGACCGCTTGCACATCGTGCCTCAAAGCTCCGGGCGACAGTTCGTCGGCGCGAAGCGCAAGCGCCTGAACCCACCCATCGAGTTGCTGCGCCAGCTCATCGGGGACGTAGATGGATCGGAGGATGTCGATGGCCTCCTCGTCCAGCTGCTGGGTCTCCACCAATATCTTGGTGGCTTGGGCGTCGACGGCGAAGAGGGCGTCGACCACGGCTTGGACGTAGGCCTCGTCGATGTCGGCTGGATCCTCGGGGATGACGGCCACGTCGACGGGGCGAGCGACGGTCGAGGTGGTGGTGGGGCCCGGGCCGATGGTGGCCGCCGGCCCGAGGTCGTCGTCGCCCCCCGAGCCGCACGCGGCCAGCAGCGCCACCGTCCAGAGTGCAGAGAACAACAGAAGAGCACGACGCACCGTCGCTGACCTTACACACGACCGGGCCAGGCTGTCCAGGGCCAACTGGTGCTGGAGCGGCCGGCCGGAGTCGTAGGCTCACAGGCATCGTCGACGCCTCCACCGCCCACCAGGGCCTGCTCGACTGGGTCGAGCACTGGAGCGGGATCCTGCAGCCCGCCCGGATCGAGTGGTGCGACGGCACCCAGGCCGAATACGACGAGCTCTGCCACCTCCTCGTCGAGGGAGGGACCTTCACCCCGCTGGCGACCGGCAAGCGACCCAACAGCTTCCTGTGCCGCTCCGACCCGGCCGACGTGGCCCGAGTGGAGGACCGCACGTTCATCTGCAGCAAGCACGAGACCGACGCCGGGCCCACCAACAACTGGCGCAAAACCACCGAGATGAAGGCCACCATGGTCGATCTCTACCAGGGCGCCATGCGAGGCCGGACCATGTACGTGGTCCCCTTCTCCATGGGCCCGCTGGGATCGCCCATCGCCCACATCGGCGTGCAGCTCACGGATTCCGCCTACGTCGCCGTGAGCATGCGAATCATGACCCGCATGGGCGCTCCGGCCCTCGATGCGCTCGGCGACGACGGCGAGTTCGTCCCCTGCCTGCATTCGGTGGGCTATCCGCTGGTGCTCGACGACGGCTCCACCCGAGTCGACCCGGCCTGGCCCTGCGACGCCGACAACAAGCTCATCGTGCACTTCCCCGAGACCCGGGAGATCTGGAGCTACGGCTCGGGCTACGGCGGCAACGCCCTGCTCGGCAAGAAGTGCTTCGCCCTGCGCATCGCCTCGACCATGGCCCGCGACGACGGCTGGCTGGCCGAGCACATGCTCGTCGTCGCCATCACGCCCCCCGGCGGCGAGAAGCGCTACGTGGCCGCCGCCTTCCCATCCGCCTGCGGCAAGACCAACATGGCCATGCTCATCCCCACCCTCCCCGGCTGGAAGGTGGAGACCATCGGCGACGACATCGCCTGGATGAGGTTCGACGACGACGGCCGCCTCTACGCCATCAACCCCGAAGCCGGGTTCTTCGGCGTGGCTCCCGGCACCTCGGAGAAGACCAACGCCAACGCCCTGGCGACTCTGGCCGAGGACTGCATCTTCACCAACGTGGCCCAGACCGACGACGGCGACGTGTGGTGGGAGGGCCTCACCGACGAGGCGCCCAACCACCTGATCGACTGGCTGGGCAACGACTGGACCCCGGAGTCCGGGACGCCGGCCGCGCATCCCAACGCCCGCTTCACCGCTCCGGCCGGCCAGTGCCCATCCATGGCCCCTGAGTGGGAGGACCCCAACGGCGTCCCCATCTCCGCCATCCTCTTCGGGGGCCGGCGAGCCACCAACGTACCGCTGGTGACCGAGGCGTTCGACTGGGACCACGGCGTGTTCCTCGGCTCCATCATGAGCAGCGAGACCACCGCGGCGGCAGCCGGCGTGGTGGGCACGCTGCGCTTCGACCCCTTCGCCATGCTGCCGTTCTGCGGCTACAACATGGGCGACTACTTCGCCCACTGGCTGAAGATCGGGGCCGATGCGGCGGATTCGTCAGCCCTGCCCAAGCTGTTCTGGGTCAACTGGTTCCGACGGAGCGACGACGGGTCGTTCCTCTGGCCCGGCTTCGGCGACAACCTACGGGTGCTGAAGTGGGTGCTGGAGCGGGTCGACGGCGAGGCAGCGGCGATCGAGACGCCCCTCGGTCGGGTGCCGACTGCAGACGGGATCGACACGCACGGTCTCAACGTCGACCGGGACGTGCTCAGCGAGTTGCTCACGGTCGACGGCGAGCGCTGGGCTGAGGAGCTTCCCCAGCTCCGGGACCACTACGACTTCATCGGAGAACGGCTGCCCTCAACCCTGCGAGACCAGCTCGCCGCCCTGGAGAAGCGCTTGGGTCATGCGTCGGGTGGATCAGGGTGAGTCGTTCGTGGTGACGCGCGATGGCGTCCCAGACGGTGAGCTCACCCCACTACGCCGTCGTCGATTCGTCAGCGCCGACGCGGCCCTTGCCATGTTCCGGGATGCACCGAGCGTCGATCTCGACAGACTCCGTGACGACCTGGATCGGGTCGCCACCCAGCACCGCTGGCGCATGTCTGAAGGTTCTACGGCTGCTTCGCGAGGTCATTCTGGTCGCGGAGGTCATCGAGAGTCTGACCACAAACCAGCGCTACCGAACGGGACGGAGGTCGGTAGCGGTGAAGACCGCTCGTAGCTCCAACCCGGCGCCACGTAGGTTCCCGGCGCCGCCCATCTCACGGTCGACGACTGCCAGCACGTGCTCCACGATTGCCCCGTCGCGCCGGAGATCCTCGGCGGACAGGATGACCTGGCCGCCGGTCGTCACCACGTCTTCGATGATCGCTACACGCCTACCCAGGACTTCGATGCCTTCGGTGATCTTGCAGGTCCCGTAGGTCTTCCGGCTGAGACGCACATAGACAGCGGGAAGTCCTGTCGTGAGAGCGACCGCAGCGGCCAGAGGGACACCACCCATCTGCAAGCCGGCGACGACCTCCACCTCCGGCGGCAAGAGGATGGCCAGCTGGTCGGCCAGGGGCTCGAGAAGCTCAGGACGAGAGGTGAACTGGTACTTGTCGAAGTACTCAGACGCCTGCTGACCCGACCGGAGGGTGAAGGGCCCGATCAGGTGGGAAGCTTCGTAGACGGCCGCGGCCAGATGAGGGCGAGTCATGCCTTCAGGATGACTCAGCGACCAACGTGTCTACTCCTGTTCCATGTCGATCTGTTCCTTGCGCACCTGCTCCGAGACGACCTCCTCATCGCTGGTCACGCTCCTGTCGAGGCGCACCCGCTCCTTGGGCACCACCTGCTTGTCCACCACCACGTGTTCTTCCGCCGAGGTCAGCTCGTGCTCTTCCTCCGAGAGCTCCGGTCCGTCCATGGCCGCACCGACGTTGGCGTCGGTCACGGGCTCACGCACGACGCGCACCTCCTCCCGCTGGACCGGGACGGTCATCTGCACGTCCTCGGTCACGATGTACTTCTTGAGGCGCACCAACGACGAGGGCCGGCGCACCACGCCCACCCGCAACTGCTCTTCGGAGCGGGTCATGGCGTCGTCGGTGGTGGGGCCGCTGGTGTCGTAGCCAGTGTCTCCCGAGGGGGGTGCCTCTACGTCGCCGGCGTGCAGGACCCGGGGCTCGGCCTCCACGCCGTAGTGCTGGTAGAGATCCGCCTCCTCCTCGGGACTCAGCTCCAGGTCGGGATCGATGCTGGGCGCGCCTTTGATCTGGGACTCGGTGTAGGCGGCCTGCAATGAATCGCCCGAGACGCCGGCGTCTCGGAGGGGGACATAGTTGAGCTTGCGGCCCAACAACCCGGTGTGGACCAGTGCCCACTCCGGCTCCTGCGTCTCGTTATCGAGGTAGATGTCCTCGATCTTGCCGACCTTGCTGCCTTCGGCGTCGATGAGATCGGCGCCGATCAGCGGCTGGACGTCTTGAAAGGTTAGCTGGGGCATCTTTGAGCTCCTTTTTGAAGTAGGGGCGTGCTCCTTGATCTGGCTCGTCAACGGCGGCGGACGGCGGCTCTACCCCGGGGCGTGGGGGTCGTAATACTGGCTCCTCGTGCCCCTGGTGATGGCCGGCTGTCGTCGTTGCCCGCATTGCGAACCAGGCGACCGACCACCAACCCCGCCGCTCCAGCGCCCACCAAGTACAACCCGGGGCGCCTCCGGGCCAAGGTCTGGACATCTTCCAACAGGCCTTCGGCGCTCTCGGACTCGAGGTCATCGGCGATCTCCTCGAGCTTGTCCGCGGCCTTGCGCACGTAGTCCCGAAGGGTGGGAGCGTCGTCGGCCCGGCCCTCGGCGAGGGCTTGGGCTTCTTCGCCCAGACGGTGAAGCGCCTCGGCCAACCGCTCGCTCTGGGCCTGGGCCTGGTCCTGGAGCTGGGCCTTGGTCTCGTCCAACAGGTACCTGGCCTGGTCGGACAGCTCCTGGGCGACCTGTGCCACCTGCTCGCGGGACGTGTCGGCCACGTTCTTGCTGGCCCTGGTGCCAGGAACGGGGGACCCTCTCCGAGGGGGCGATGGACGCTCGGCGGGGTCCCTCGCCACCAGTGCCTCGGTCCTTCGCTGGGTCTTCGGCGTCATCCTGCTCCTCGCTGGCGGGCATCGCATACCCTCCCTTGTGGTGGGCGCACAGCTCCTTCTGGCTCGTGAAACGCACGAGGAGCGGTTGCGTTACGCGGACCGATCTTCATGAGCTCCTCGGAACCAGGAGACGCCGCCCCCGACATCGCCGTCCTGGAGCCCGTCGTACGCCGGGTCGTCGCCGCCCGCGTGACCGACCCTCACCTGGTCGACGATCTGGTGCAGGAGACGCTTGCTCGCGTCCTTGAATCCCGGCCGTCGCTGGACGGCGGCGCGCTCGTTGCCTACGCCATCGTGTCGGCCCAGAACCTCATCACCTCTGAGGGCCGCACGAAACACCGCCGGGAGCGCCTCAGGCCCGGCCTGGCGGATCTCTCCCAGCCCGAAGGTCCCGAAGACGCCGCAATGGCCAACGAAGAACGACGGGCCCTGCGCAGCGCCCTACGGCAACTCTCGCACGACGAGCGCACCTATCTGCTCGCCCGTGAGGTCAGGGGGAAGGACAACGCATCGTTGGCGCGAGAGCTTCAGGCCACTCCCGGCGCCGTGTCGCTCCGCTTGTTTCGGGCCCGGGCCAAGCTCCGGGTCGAGTACCTGCTTGAACTGTGGCGAGTACAGCCTCCGACACCCAAATGCCGTCCGGTCCTCTTCGCCCTTTCCGCGCGCGACCGTCGGCGACAGCACGAGCTCGACGCAGGCGAACATCTGTTGTCCTGTGCCAGATGCGCGGCGCTGAGCCAGGACCTCATCGAGCGGCAGCGACCACTTCCCGCCGTGTGGCCGCTCCTGCCCCTGGCGGGGTTGGGGCGCTGGCTTGGCACTCGATCTCGACAACCGGCCCGAACGACGACCATCGGCGTCACGGCGGCCGGAGCCGGCCTGGCCCTCTTCCTCGTGGCTCGCTCGGAGGATCCGGCGGCGTGCGGCGGCACGCTTACCACGGACGAAAACCCGATCGCCTTCTCGGACACCGACCGGCTCGCCCGGATGGCCGGGCGCCTGGTCGAGGGGGACGACCTGCCTGTCGAGTCGGTCCCCGCCAACGAGGGCTTCTGGCTGGGCTGCGCCGACGGTCGGGTGTGGGTCCAGCTGGTGGGAGTGGGGGAATCACCCGAGCGGGTCACGCCCGGCCAGCGCCTGGGCTTCGA
>JALZNY010000089.1 GCA_030857525.1 Actinomycetota bacterium | reverse complement strand
TGCGCCTCGGCGGGGAGCAGCCCGGCGGTGAGATCGCCCAGGGGCTCGAGGTCCTCGGCCAAGGCCCGCTCCACGGCGGCACGTACGGCGGTGACGGGCGGGTGCAGGTGGCTCACCGGCGGTGGACCAGGCGTCGCCGTAGCGACTCGACGGGTTCGGGATGATCGTCACGCCAGTGGCAGCCCCGACTCTCGGTACGAGCCAGAGCGCTCCCCACCATGGCATGGCCGACGGTGCAGAGGTTGAGGAGCTCCGCCAGCGCACGATCGTGGCCGCCGGCACGGCTGGCGCCCACGAACACGCTGCGCAGCTGCCCGGCCGTCTCCTCAAGCGACTCGGCCGTGCGCACCACCCCTGCTCCGGCCGTCATGCACCGCTGCAGCACTTCGCGCTGCTCCCCTACCGGCTGAGAGCGGGGGCTGTAGCTGAACCAACCCTGGTCGGGCAAGATGCTCGCACCCACGGCCTCGTCAGCGTCGTTGCCCGCACCGGCGGTGAGCACCGACCGCATGGCGCCGCTGCGCTCGGGCCCCTCCTTGCCGGCTGCGATGGCTTCCACCACCCGAGGAGCGAACACCATCCCCTCCAGGAGGGAGTTCGAGGCCAGGCGGTTGGCGCCGTGAACGCCGGTGTCGGCGACCTCGCCGCAGGCCCACAGGCCGGGCAGCGTGGTGGCGCCGTCGAGGTCGGTCACCACCCCTCCGCAGAGGTAGTGGGCGGCGGGGGCGATAGGCAACCAGTCGCGCCGTGGGTCGAGACCGACGGTTTCCAGCGTGGCGGCGATGGTGGGGAAGCGCCGGTCGAAGCCCTCCAGGCCGGTGACGTCGAGCCACAGGTGGTCGACGCCCTGCTCGGCCATCCTGGCGGTCATGGCCCGGCTGAGCTGGTCCCTGGTCACCAGCTCGTCGACGAAGCGCTCACCTCGGGAATCACGCAGCACGGCGCCGTGGCCCCGCAACGCCTCGGAGAGCAGCGGCCGGGGCGCCGAAGGGTGGTGCAGGGCCGTGGGGTGGAACTGCATGAACTCGACGTCGGCCACGGCCACGCCTGCCCGTAGGGCCATGGCCAGCCCGTCGCCGGTCGACTCGGCCGGGTTGGTGGTCACCGAGAAGAGCAGGCCCGCCCCCCCGGTAGCCAACAAGACGTGGCTCGCCCTCACCTCCCGGCGCCGGCCCTCATCGTCGATGGCGGCCACTCCCTGGCACCGACCGCCTTCCACCACCAGGTCGAGCGCGAACCACCCCTGCAGGACGGCGGCGGCGGTGGCGTGCACCGCCTCCACCAGCGCCCGCTCGACCTCCGCTCCCGTCGCTGCTCCCCCGGCGTGGACCACCCGCGGCCAGGAGTGCCCGCCCTCTCGAGCCAGCTCGAGGGCGCCCAACTGGTCGCGGTCGAACATCGCACCGAGGGCGATCAGCTCGTGCACGCGGGCTGGTCCTTCGTCGACCATCACCCGCACGGCGTCGGCGTCGCACAGCCCCGCCCCGGCGGCCAGGGTGTCGGCCAGGTGGAGGTCGGTGGAGTCTTCGTCGGTGGACAGCACCGCCGCCACACCACCCTGGGCCCAGCGGGTGGTGGCCTGGTCGAGGGCGCCCTTGGTCAACACGCCGACCCGAACCCCGGGACGAGTGGTGGCTCGCACGGCAGCCGACAGCCCGGCTACACCACTGCCGAGGACGAGGAGGTCGAGTGGTTCGGGAGTATCGGTCACCGGATGACTTCGACCCGGGTCACGACGGGCACCCGTTCGCGTCGATCACGGATCACGACACTCGGGCTCGTTGGCCTCGTCGACGTGGACCACCAACGGGTCGTGGCCGTCCAGCTCGTCGTCCTCGTAGTCGGCGTAGGTGAGCACGATGACGCGATCACCCACCTGCACCAAGCGGGCGGCGGCACCGTTGAGGCAGACCTCACCCGGTCCGCCAGGGATGGCATAGGTCTCGAGGCGGGCGCCGTTGTCGACGTCGAGCACCTGGACCTGTTCGTGGGCCAGGATGTCGGCCGCCTTCATCAACCGGGGGTCGAGGGAGATGGAGCCGACGTAGGCGACGTCGGCTCCGGTCACCGTGGCCCGGTGGATCTTGGACTTCATCATCCGACGTCTCATCCCGCCACCGCTGGAACGTTGTCAATCAAGCGCGTTCCGTCGACCCGGGCGGCCACCAGCAAGCGGAGCTCGCCGTCGAGGACGCTGGGGGGGGCCAGGGTGACAGGCTCGACCACAGCGGCGTAGCCGAGCTCCACCAGCGGTTCGGCTTCGACGATGGCTCCCATCAGGTCGGTCACCGCCACCACATCCTGCTCCCCGGCCACGATGGACGCCGCCCCGGCACGCAGGGCGCGGTACAGCACGGGAGCGGCCGCACGCCCTTCGACCGAGAGGTACCGGTTGCGACTCGACAGGGCCACACCGTCGAAGTCCCGCACCGTCGCACAGCCCACCACCGTGGCCGGCAGCGACAGGTCGGCCACCAAACGGCGAACCACGACGAGCTGCTGGAAGTCCTTCTCGCCGAAGTAGGCCCGGCAGCGCCCGGCCAGGGCCAGCAGCTTGGTCACCACCGTGGCCACGCCCTCGAAGTGGCCGGGACGAGCGGTGCCCTCGAGCACGTCGCCCAGCCCGTCCACGTGCACCGTCGTGCGAGCGTCACCGGGGAGCATCTCCTCGCGGGCAGGAGCGAATACGACGTCGGCGCCCGCCTTCTTGGCGACAGCGATGTCAGCCTCAAGGTCTCTCGGATACGAGGCAAAGTCCTCGCTCGGTCCGAACTGAAGGGGGTTGACGAAGAGGCTCACGACGACGTGCTCGCATTCGCCGCCCGCCCGCTCGATCAAGCTGGCGTGACCGTCGTGCAGCGCTCCCATGGTGGGAACCAGCCCCACCGTGTGGCCGAGTGCACGCTCATCAGCGAGGGCCGCCGACAACTCGTCCACCCGCTCGATCACCTGCACCCTGGACCCCCTCACGTTCCGGCCCCGGACGGGTGCCGTTCGCAGGGCTGAGCCTACCGGCGTCGGTCTGGGCTTCGTGTCAACCTGTACGGGTGGCAGTAGCGGACACCATCATCTGCGTCGACTGTGGCGGCACGTGCCATCGCATCCCGCTCGACCCGCCGGAGCTCGGCTGGGAGGCCGGCGATGTCGTGACCTACCGCTGCTGTGACTGCATCGACATGTGGTATCTCGAGGTTCACGAGGACGACGTCGAGGAGGCTCCGTCGATCCGTCGTCCCGCCCCCGGATGATTGCTCGTGCGTCACACCCCAGCGATGTCGTAGTCCTTCAACTTGGCCTTGTTGGCGGTGGTCGGCGCCTGCAGGCGAAGGAGCTCGGCGTAGATCCCGTCACCGTCGGCCAGCGCTGCTGGCGAACCGATCTCGATCACTCCACCTTGGCGGATGCCCACGATGGTGTCGACGTTGCGGATGGTCGAAAGGCGGTGGGCGATGATGAGCGTCGTCCGGCCACGCATCAGCTGCTCGAGTGCGCCCTGCACCTCTCGCTCGGCCTTGCTGTCGAGTGAGCTGGTGGCTTCGTCCAGGATCAGGATCGGGGGATCCTTCATGAGGGCCCTGGCGATGGCTATGCGTTGCTTCTGGCCCCCCGAGAGCTTGACCCCCCGCTCACCGATCTGGGTGTCGTAGCCCTGGGCCAGACGTTCGATGAAGTCGTGGGCATTGGCGGCCTGGGCGGCCGACGTCATCTGTTCGGCCGTGAAGCTCGTCCGGCCGTAGGTGATGTTCTCGGCCACGGTGCCGGAGAACAGCGCCGGCTCCTGGAACACCACCCCGATGTTGCGTCGCAACGACACTTGGCTGACGGCGCTGATGTCGCTGCCGTCGACGACGATTTGGCCTTCGGTCGGCTCGTAGAAGCGGAGCAACAGGTTGGCGAGCGTCGTTTTGCCCTCTCCACTCTCCCCCACGAGGGCCAGCTTGGTGCCGGGCTCGATGGTGAAGCCGACGTGGCCAAGAACGGGTTGTCCACCCTGGTAGTGGAACGACACGTCGCGGTACTCCACCCTCCCCACCGTCACCTCGAGCTCAGCGGCCCCCTCGACGTCACGGATCGTCGGGACGACGCTCATCACCTCGAAGAAGTCCTTGCTGTCGGCCGAGGCTCGCTGGATCTGGTCGACGATGAAGGACGAGGCGAAGAGAGGAAACTGCGCCTGGAGGGAGAGCTGGAGCATCAAGACGACCGTCCCGATCGACTGCTGCAGGGGACCGAAGCTGCCGCTGAGCGCCTGCCAGATGATGACGGCGTAGATGGCGAAGAAGATCACGTTCAGGCTCAGTCCCCGCCAGACGTCGTAGCGGTGCCACTGCTTGGACTGGACCCGGGTCTGGTCCTCGATGGAACGACGGGTGTCGGCGAAGACCTTGGCTTCGGCCCGTTCGTAGGCGAAGGACTTGACGACTCGGATGTTGCTGATCGCCTCCATGAAGCGGCCGCTGGCGTAGTCGGTGTCGGTGTTGATGCCGACCTGCTTCTTCTGCCAACTGCGGCTCGTGACGGTAGTCAGTCCGATGTAGATCGGGAAGAGCGCGGCCAACAGGAGGGCGACGAGCGGGGAGTAGCGAGCGAGGATGAGAAGGGTGAACGCACTGGTGAGGAAGAAGCTGATGAAGTTGTTGGCCATGGCCTGCACCAACTGGGAGATGCCGGCGATGCTGCGATCGAGGCGGCTGGTGATCCGACCGGTGATCTCGTTGTCGTAGAACTCCAGAGGCAGATCGAGGAGGTGGTCGTAGTAGCGCTGGCTCAACAGCGTGTTGAGCTTGGCCCCCAAGATGTCACCCAGATGACCCTGCACGTTGCTGATCAACGAGATCAGGACCCCCGCAGAGAAGAGCAGGGCCAGGAGGATGGCGAAACGCTCGGTCTCGACGGCCTGGCCCGAGCCCCGGGCGACGACGGCATCGACCAGATACTTGAGGAGGAAGGGGTTGGCCTGGTTGAGCAGGGCGATGATGACCACGAAGAAGGCCGTCGCCAGGTAGTACCGCTTCAGCTCCCAGGTGTAGCGGACGATCTTCACGAGGTCCTTCACGTGGTCGTCCTCCCAAGCTCGGCCGGCACGACCACGACGACCCTGCGTACCTTGAGCACCGCTCGACGGTACCGTCCGCAGCGCCAGCGAGACCGAGGGCCCTAGCCCGAGGGGCTGGCGTCAGGTCTGGTCGGCGGCGGCGTAGAGCGCGGCCAGGTCGATCTTCTTCATGCCCAGCATCGCCTTCATGGCCCGCTGCGAGCGTCCCTGGTCGGGATCGTTCAGCAGCTCACCCATTCCTACCGGGCAGACCTGCCAGGACAGGCCGTACCGGTCCTTGAGCCATCCGCACTGAACCTCCTCGCCACCCTCGCCGAGCTTGGCCCAGTAGTAGTCGACCTCGTCCTGGTCGGCGCAGTTGATCTTCACCGCCCCGCCTTCGCATCATTGCAGCCCGGGGATGTAGCCCCTGATCCCGACGCGGTCCACCGAGATGCACCGGAAGCTGACGTGCTCGGCCAGTAACCTGGCCACGGTCCATCGCGTCGTTGCTGTAGAGCACCGACCCGCAGTCACCTCGGCTGGCCCCAACGCGAGCGAGCTCAGACCGCCCCATGCCGCGACAACCGTGAGCTCACCGCGGCGCTTGCGTGTGGTCTGAGGTCGCTCGCTAAGGCTTGCGGCCCACGTTGCAGCCGGACAGTTCAGGCGATGAGCTCATGGGGTTCCCATCCTTTCGCGGTGAGGATCTCGGGGTGGTTGCGGTAGAGGACGGCGGCGGGCAAGCGGCCTCGGAGGCGGTAGTCGCGGTGGGGTCGTTCGAAGTTGTCGAAGCGCAGCCACGCCTGCAGGTCGGCGTCGACGTCGTCGGCGTGTTCGTAGAAGCGGTAGCGGAAGGCGCTGCGGTAGTGGAGATGCAGGCAGCTGACATCTCCACGGCGTCGTCGATCAGCCGGATCCACCGATTCGCCGCCGGGATCGTTGGCGATCTGCTGGTCGGCGAGTCGTGGTCATCGGACGGTCACTCCTGGTACATGTAGCACGATGGCGCGAGCCCCGACTGATCCAACCGTTGCGACCTGCCTCGGCTCCGGCGCCTAATCGCTGGTGCTGAAGGTTCTCGCTCGCCGCTGGCGCCACCCCCCACATCAGCGAGGGGCGATCAGCGAGCGGCTCGAGCGCCATCCAGCATTCGCCCGCTGGAACGGGTCCGCTTAGCCT
>JALZNY010000447.1 GCA_030857525.1 Actinomycetota bacterium | reverse complement strand
CCCCGGGGGACTCGTCACCTATGAGCACCGAAGTGTCCAGCAGGGCTCTCACCGCTGGAAAAGGATCGACTAGGGCCGCCTAGGGGCGGTCCCCGATGGGGACTGCCGGAACGACCAGACCTTGACGCAGGGCGCTGAGCAGGGCGCCGGCGGCGACAGCCGCGGTCTCGGCCCGCAAGACCCCGTCGCCGAGCCCGATGCGGGGCAGGCCGCTCGCCAGCTCCTCGTCGGCCCACCCACCTTCGGGCCCCACCAGCACCATGGTGGTGGTCAGCGTGAGGGGACCTCCTCCCGGCTGGGCCAGGGCGGTGCCGGCCTGGGTGACCACCTGGTCGAAGTCGCAGACCCGGCTGATCTCGGGCAGGTGGAGGCGCTGGGACTGCAGAGCCGCCTCCCTCGCCACCCGCCGCAGGCGCACGAGGTGGCGCTCGGCGCGCTCGCCGTCCCAGCGGGCCACCGATCGGGCAGCCACCACCAAGACGATGCGATCGATGCCGAGCTCGGTGAGCTTCTGGACGGCCAGCTCGGGGCGAGCGCCTTTGGTCAAAGCGATGCCGACGGCCAACGGCGGCCCTGGTACGCGGGCCTGGACCACATCGCCGCACGGCTCGAGCACCCCGCCGCCGTTCAGGCGACAGGGCCGCCAGCGCCCGGCGCCGTCCCCGGCCCGCACCGTCTCACCCGCACCCAGGCGCAGAACCCGGGCCAGGTGGTGGCGGTCGGCGTCGTCGAGGACAGGCGCTTCCAGGTCGGCCACGAACACCAGGCGACCGGCTCTGCCCATGGTGCGCCCGGCTACTCGCCGCTACTTGAAGGCGCTGCGGATCCTCGACAGCAGCCCGCTCTCGGGAGGCGCCACCTCGTGGCCCCGGCCCTCGGCCAGTCGGCGAAGGAGCTCGTCCTCCTCGACGCTGAGCTCGGTCGGGGTGTCGACCACGACCCGGACCCGCAGGTCGCCCCGACCCCGGCCCTCGACGTGGGGCACGCCCCGGCCCCGCAGCCGGATCTCACGACCGGTCTGGGTTCCCGGGGGGATGATCAGGTCCTCGGCGCCGTCAAGCGTGTCGTAGGTCAGCTCGACGCCCAGGGCGGCCTGGGTGACGGGCACGTGGAGCAGCTCGACCAGGTCCTGGCCGTCGCGCTGGAAACGCTCGTGTGGTCGCACCCGCAGATGGATGTAGAGGTCGCCGTTGGTCCCGCCGTGGAGCCCGGCCGCCCCCTTGCCCCCCAGGCGCAGCGTCAACCCCTGATCGACCCCCGCCGGCACCACCACCTCGACGGTCCGTGCCTCCGTGCGCCGGCCCTCGCCCCGACAGTCCGGGCAGGGGTCAGACACCGTGCGGCCCATCCCGGCGCAGCGAGGGCAGGGACCTTCGGTGACCACCTGACCGAGGATCGACTGGCGGATGCGCCGTACCTGGCCTGCTCCCCCACACCCGGCGCAGGTGATCGGCGACGTGCCGGGACGGGCGCCCGAGCCCGCGCAGGTGGTGCAGGCGACGGGCAGGCGCAGGGACGCCTCCCGAGTGGCGCCGAACACCGCCTCCTCGAAGGCCAGCTCCAGGGCGATCTCCATGTCGGCGCCTCGCGGTGGCCCTCCCCCGCCCCGGGACTGGCCCCCGAAGGGACTTCCGGCGCCCCCGAAGAAGGCGTCGAAGATGTCGCCGATGCCACCGCCGAAGGGGTTGGCGCCGGCACTCGGCCCCCGTACCCCCTCAGGGCCGTAAGTGTCGTAGCGACTCCGGCGCTGCGGGTCCGACAACGTCTCGTAGGCCACCCCGAGCTCCTTGAACCGTTCCTCGGCCTTGGCCTCGGGGTTGGTGTCAGGGTGCAGCTCGCGGGCCAGGCTCCGGTAGGCCCGCTTGATCTCCTCGGCCGAGGCCGAACGAGACACCCCGAGCACCTCGTAGTAGTCAGCCACCACGTCTTGTTCCCACATCGGTCGTCATGACTCGTCGCTCAGACGGCGCCCGAGACGCTGGCTGACCATGGCCACCGCGGCCAGGGCCTGGGAGT
>JALZNY010000446.1 GCA_030857525.1 Actinomycetota bacterium | reverse complement strand
GGTCAGCCCGGCGGCCAGCCCGGCGATGACGCCGAGGGCCACCAGCGCCCGCCACCGCCCGGCCAGCTCCGAGCGGGCCCACACCCGCACGGCGCTGCCGGCTGATCCAGCGCTAGACCGTTCTGAGGCCATTCCGGCCATCCACGCCGTTGCTTCGGCGGTCGTCCCAGAGCCGGCGCAGCACGCCCGGAGCCAGCTCCTCCTTGTTGACGTAGGCCTCGGCCCCGCTGGTGTGGGCGTCGGCGGGGAGATCACCGAGCTGGTAGGTGGAGCACAGGAACACCACCGTGGCCGGGTTGTCGGCCAGGATGCGCCGGGTCGCCTCGATGCCGTTGATGCCGGGCATGTTGATGTCCATCAACACCAGGGCCGGGTGCAGGACGGCCACCTGCTCGAGGGCTTGCTCCCCGGTCTCGGCCTCGCCCACCAGCTCGAAGCCCTCAGCCCGTCGCAGCACGGCCGCGGCGGCGAGACGGAAGGGTCGCTGGTCGTCGACGACCAGGACGGGCACTGCCGATGCTGATGCTGATGCTGATGCTGCGGCCGACTGTGACATCTTCCTCCATCCTGCTCGTCGATGGCGCCTACGCCGATGGTGCGAGCCAGTGTCTTGGCGGTGGGGCTACTACCCCCGTTCGGTCGCCCGATCGGCCAGGTACAACAGCACCGCCTTGACGCGCCGGTTGACGTTGCGCTCCTCCGAGAGCCCCAACTTGGAGAAGATCGAGTTGGTGTGCTTCTCGACCGCCCGCTCGCTCAGGACCAACGTGGCCGCGATGGCGGCGTTGCTCTTGCCCTGGGCCATCTCGCCCAGGACCTCACCTTCGCGTGGGGTGAGGTGCTCGAGACGGGAGCGGGCCTGGCGAGAGGTGGCGGCCACCAGGGCCTCGACTACCTTCGAGTCGATCACCGAGCCACCCCGGGCCACCTCCCGGATGGCGGCCACCAACTCGTCGACGTCGCCCACCCGCTCCTTGAGCAGGTAGGCCCGACCCTCGGAGCCGCCGGCGAGCAGGGCCAGGGCGTAGGCGGGGTTGGCGTACTGGCTGAGCACCACCACGCCGATCGAGGGGTGGTCGATCCGCAGCTTGGCCGCGGCCTGGATCCCCTCGTCGGTGCCGGTCGGGGGCATGCGGATGTCGGTGACGACGACGTCGGGCTCGGTGGCCTCGATCATCTCGAGCAGGTCGGGGAGGTCGCCACACACGCCGGCCAGGGCCAGGTCATCCTGGCTCTCGAGGAGGCGGGACATGCCTTCACGCAACAACACGCTGTCCTCAGCCAGCACCACGCGGATCGCCACCGCCGCCGACCGTAGCGGCCCGGGCGCCCCGGGGCGTGGAGCAGCCCACCACCGCGAGAGCGGGCCGTCGACGAGGCGCCGGTAGCATCCACGCGTGCCCGACACCTCCGCCACCGCCAACAGCGCCGCTGAGGACGGCTTCCGCCTGCCCCGCCACATCGTCCCCCGCCGCTACGAGCTGCGCATCGAGCCCGACCTCGACACGGCCACCTTCTACGGCACGGTTGCCATCACCGTCGACATCGTCGAGGCCGTCACCGAGGTCGTGTGCAACGCCGTCGACATCGAGATCGACGGGGCCTGGCTCATCGGTCTCGACGGCACCCGCATCGAGGCCGAGGCTGGCCTCGATGCCAAGACCGAGCGCCTCACCCTGAGCCTGGTCTCCACCGCCTGCCCGGGCGCCTGGACGCTCCACATCGGCTTTCGGGGCGTCCTCAACGACAAGCTGGCCGGCTTCTACCGCAGCGTCTACACCGACGACTCCGGGGTCGAGCGTCTGATCGCCACCACCCAGATGGAGGCCACCGACGCCCGCCGGGTCTTCCCCTGCTGGGACGAGCCCGACCGCAAGGCCGTCTTCGCCGTCACCCTGGTGGTGGCCGAGGGCCTTCTGGCCGTGAGCAACGGCGGGGTGGTCACCGAGACCCCCACCGACGACGGGCGGATTGCCGTGCGCTTCGCGGACACGGTGCCCATGAGCACCTACCTGGT
>JALZNY010000445.1 GCA_030857525.1 Actinomycetota bacterium | reverse complement strand
GTTCAAGCGGGGGATCATCACCGACGGCGAGCGACGCCAAAAGGAGGTGGAGATCTGGACCAACGCCACCGCCGAGGTAGAGGCGGCCATGCGCTCAGGCATGGAGTCTCAGGTCTTCAACCCCATCGAGATGATGGTGACCTCCGGCGCCCGAGGCAACGTGCTGCAGATTCGCCAGATCGCCGGCATGCGTGGTCTGGTTACCAACCCCCGTGGTGACTTCATCCCCCGGCCCATCAAGTCGAACTTCCGTGAGGGCCTGACGATGCTGGAGTACTTCATCGCCACCCCGGGAGCTCGCAAGGGCCTGGTCGACACCGCCCTGCGCACCGCCGACTCGGGCTACCTCACCCGGCGCCTGGTCGACGTGGCCCAGGAGCTCATCGTGCGCTCCGACGACTGCGAGTCGTCGCGGGGTCTGTGGATCGAGGAGATCGTCCCCGACGCCGCCGGCAAGCGCAGCTACCTGGAGACGCGCCTGGAGGGCCGGGTGCTGGTCGACGACGTCGCCCTGTCCGACGGGCGTACCCTGACGACGGGGACCATGGTCGACCCCGACGACCTGATCGCGCTGCGCGACGATCCCGGCGTGGAGCGGGTGCGGGTGCGCTCGGTGCTCACCTGTGACGCCCCCCAGGGGATCTGCGCCGCCTGCTACGGGCGATCGCTGGCCACGGGTAACAACATCGAGCTGGGCGAAGCGGTGGGTGTCATCGCCGCCCAGTCGATCGGTGAGCCTGGGACTCAGCTCACCATGCGCACCTTCCACACCGGGGGCGTTTCCTCGGGCACGGGTGACATCGCCGGTGGTCTACCTCGGGTGGTCGAGCTGTTCGAGGCTCGCAGCCCCAAGGGCAAGGCCACCCTGGCCCGGGTCTCGGGCGTGGTTCGCATCGGCGACGACGAGGGACGCGGTCGCACCATAACGGTGGTGGCCGACGACGGCACCGAGGACAGCTACGTCGTGCCCGGACCCAGCCGCCTCGAGGTGACCGACGGCCAGGAGGTGACGGCCGGCGACGCCTTGGTGGAGGGCCCTCGAGACCCCAAGGAGCTGCTCGAGATCAAGGGCGTGCGGGAGACCCAGATGTACCTGGTCGACCAGGTCCAGCGGGTCTACCGCGACCAGGGCGTGTCGATCCACGACAAGCACATCGAGCTGATCGTGCGTCAGATGACCCGCCGAGTGGCGGTGCAAGAGCCCGGCGATGCCACCTTCCTGCCCGGCGAGCAGGTGGACTCGCGGGTCTACGCCGAGACCAACCGTCAACTGCTGCAGGAGGGCAAGGTGCCGGCCGAGGGCCGGCCCGAGCTCATGGGCATCACCAAGGCGTC
This sequence comes from Actinomycetota bacterium, assembly GCA_030857525.1. GTDB lineage: Bacteria > Actinomycetota > Acidimicrobiia > Acidimicrobiales > CADCSY01 > JADDRA01. The sequence continues at coordinate 684 of JALZNY010000445.1, read as the reverse complement.
GCTGGCCACCGACTCGTGGTTGTCGGCTGCATCGTTCCAGGAGACCACCCGGGTGTTGACGGAGGCGGCTATCGAGTCGAGGTCCGACTCGCTGGTGGGCCTCAAGGAGAACATCATCATCGGCAAGCTCATCCCCGCCGGAACAGGTATGGACCGCTACCGGGCCTTCGAGACGCTGGCGCCCGAGTACGAGCCCATGCAGTTCTGGACCTCCGAGGACGACACCGACAGTGACGACCTCGCCTCCTGGCTGGCCACCCAGGGGAGCGATGACAACGACGGTAACGCCGGCAACGGCGAGGTCGCCGCAGCCGCCCCCGTGCCCGAGGAGCCGGCCCTGGCCGAGGTGGTCGACCTGCCCCGGGAGGGCTCTGTCTAGCTCGCCCGTTCTCCCGAGAGTCGCCACCCCAGCGCGGCACCGGTGCCTTTGCCCCGCCCACCCCCGACCCCTAGGATCAAACCTTCGTGCCTACCATTCAGCAGTTGGTCCGCAAGGGCCGTGAGTCCAAGCCCGAGAAGGGCAAGACCGCCGCCCTCAAGGGCGCGCCCCAGCGACGGGGCGTGTGCACCCGGGTGTACACCAACACCCCCAAGAAGCCGAACTCGGCGTTGCGCAAGGTGGCTCGCGTGCGCCTGACCAGCGGGATGGAGATCACCGCCTACATCCCCGGTGAGGGCCACAAC
>JALZNY010000444.1 GCA_030857525.1 Actinomycetota bacterium | reverse complement strand
GGACCAGCACCTCGCCGGGGAAGGTGTCGTCTCTCGGGTCGGCCGGGCTCGAACACACGCCCGGGATGCATTGTCCTCAGCCTGCTGCCAGGATCCGGCCATGACGTCTGTCGAAATCACGAGCTCATGGAGCCAGATCGGGTTGGTCCTGCTGTCCGCGGGAGCGATGCTCGCAGCCATCATCTTCTACGTCCGGATCATCGGGCTCCGAAGCTTCTCCAAGATGTCGTCCTTCGACTTCGCGGTCACCGTGGCGATGGGTTCGCTCCTCGCCTCGGTCACCCTCTCGGGGTCGTCGCTCGCCGACGGGTTGGTCGGCGCCGGTGCCCTCCTGCTGGTGCAGTTTGCAGTCGCGTACGGGCGGATCCGCTTCGGGGCGAGCGCAGTCGTCGACAATCAAGCGCTGCTGTTCATGGCCGGACCGACGATGCTCAAGGAAAACATGCGCCGGGCTCGGGTCACCGCCGACGATGTCCGGGCGAAGCTGCGACAAGCGAACATCCACCGCTACGACCAGGTGCGCTACGTCGTACTCGAGACGACAGGTGACGTCATCGTCGTCCAGGGAGACGGGCCGCTCGAGCAGGACATCCTCGCCGATGTCACCGATGCGGAACTGCTTTTCGACAACTGAGCCCCGCCAGGTCGGCCGACGGTTCGGTGATGGTGAGCTGGTCGAGATCGCCGGACCGGAGCGAGTCGATCACCGCCTCGTCGAGCCCGGTGCCGGCCGACCAGAACCTGACCAGGCGACGAAGCTCGAGGTTCCACACGGGTACGCGAGTGGCCGGTAGTACCACCGAATCGGCCGCTTGCCGAGTCGCAGCAGATCTCCCACCCATTCGCCGGCCGGGTGCAGCGCAAGCCACGGCAGCTCGTCGAGAAAGTCTAGGAACGTGTGACCACCCAACACCGGGCGTGGAAGCGGCTCCAGGCGTGCGTTTCGGGCACGAGGAACGGCGCGCGGAACGACCACCTCGGCTGGCGACCTCGCCGGGGCCACGCCACCGCCACCAACGTCGCCACCAGGACCGTCCCGAAGGTCGCGAACGCGGCCGCCAACACGCTCAGCATCGGCGCAGCACGTGGGCCGACCCTTGGACACACGACGGTCCTTCATCGCTGCTTGCCGTGTTGCGGTCACGTCATCTCCCCATCGGCTGACAGCGACATGTCTGTCCGCACGTGCCTGCGGATAACCATCGTCGAACGCCCGAGCCCGACTACCGGGACCCGCTGCCCCCACCAGGATCGGCGCCGGGACGTGACCGAGCCGTCGACCACCGGCTGCGTCCCGGCGGGACGGGCAGGGACTCGGGCATGGACTGGCGCTCGTGCGTCGACATGGCGGAGAACCAGCGCCCGTAGGCCCGAGACCACGGGGCGGCCGAGGCGCCGTGAGCGAACACACTGGCCACCACCGTCAAGGCGATGATGGCGAACAGCTCCTCGGCGCCAGCCAGGTCCTCTTCGAGAAGCAACAGGCCGAAGACGATGGAGGCCAGCCCCCTCGGTCCGAACCAACCGACGAAGGCCTTGGTGGGCCAGGCCGCCCCCGTGCCGGCCATGGCCAAGGCCACCGGCAGGAGTCGCCCGAGCGTCAAGGCGGCCACCGAGGCGGCCACCACCCCCGGTGAGAGGGCGCGCAGGGCATCGTTGACGAAGAGGTTGCCGAAGGCGAAGAAGGAAACCACGGCCAAGAGCTGGCCGCTGTCCTCGGTGTACTCGACCAGGTGGTCCCCCCGGCCCCGCCCGGCGATGGTCCCGAAGGCCAAGCCGGCCACGAAGGCGGCGATGAAGCCGTTGGCTCCCGCTGTATCGGCACCGGCGAAGGCCAAGATCGCAACGGCCAAGGTACTCAACTGGGCGTAGATCCCTTCGACCCAGTCCCGGTCCTGGGCCCGGAGGAGCAGCCAGGCCCCGGCGGCCCCGGCCAAGACGCCGATGACCACACCCAGGCCCACCTGCTGGAAGACGAAGCGACCCCAGAACCCGGCCGTGGTCTCCTCCCCTTTGGCC
>JALZNY010000443.1 GCA_030857525.1 Actinomycetota bacterium | reverse complement strand
TGCATGTACTGCGGCATCTGCGTGGAGGTCTGCCCCTTCGACGCCCTGTTCTGGAGCCCGGAGTACGAGTACTCCGAGCCCCGCATCGCCGACCTGCTCCACGACAAGGACCGGCTGGGGGAGTGGATGGAGGGTGTGCCCACCCCCGAACCCCTCGAGGCCGGCGCCGTGGCCGGCAAGAAGTAGAGGCTGTCGTCCTTTGATCGCCCAGAACATCGCCTTTGGGATCCTGGCCCTGGTGGCCACGGTGGCCGCCCTGCGGGTGGTCACCAGCCGCAACGTGGTCCACGCCGCGCTGTACCTGGTTGTGGTCCTGGCCAGCGTGGGCGCCCTGTACGTGCTGCTAGCCGCCGAGTTCGTGGCCGCCGTGCAAATCCTCATCTACATCGGCGCCATCGTGGTGCTGTTCCTGTTCGGCATCATGCTGACCCGGCCCACCATCGGGAACGACTCGGGGCTGGACAACGACCAGCGCTGGATCGCCGGCACCACCGCCCTGTTCCTGCTCGGGATCTTGAGCTTCGTCCTGGTCGACGCCTTCGGCGACGAGCAGCTCCCCAGCCTCGAGAATGTGAGCCGGGAGGCGCTCACCGCCGAGCGGGGGACAGCGGCGGTGGGCGACGCCATCTTCTCCACCTACCTGGTCCCCTTCGAGGTGGTGTCGGTGCTCCTGCTCGCCGCCCTGGTGGGCGCCATCGTCCTGGCCCGGAGGGATTGACCGCCCATGATGGTCAACCAGTTCCTGCTGCTCGGAGCCGTGCTGTTCTGCATCGGCGTCTACGGCGTCCTGGCCCGGCGCAACGGCGTTCTCGTCCTCATGTCCATCGAGCTGATCCTCAACGCGGTCAACATCAACCTGGTGGCCCTGGGCTCCCTCCAGGGCCCCGAGGCCGCCGTGGCCGGCCAGGTCTTTGCCTTGTTCGTGGTCACCATCGCCGCCGCCGAGGTGGGGGTGGGTCTGGCCATCGTCCTGCTCATCTACCGCAACCGGGCCACGGTCGACCTCGACGAGGTCGACCTGATGAAGGGATGAGCATGCGACAGCCGATGGACGGGACGCGGTGGTGATGCTCGAGAGCATCTGGGTGATCCCGGCCATCACCTTCACCTCGTTCTGGCTCATCCTGTTCTTCGGCAAGCGCCTGCCCAAGCACGGAGCCGAGATCGGCATCGCTGCGTTGACGCTGACGTTCGTGCTGTCGTGCGTGGCCGTGTTCCAGTGGAACGACCGGCCGGCCGACGAGGTGGTTGAGGCCGGCCACGAAGCTGCGCAGGTCGAGGAGGAGGGCCACGCCCTCGGCCAGGTACAGGCCTCAGCGCTCGACTTGGCCGTCGAAGCCGAAGGCGGGGAGGGGGAGCACGAGGTCGAGCCCATCCGCTCGGCCGTCGAGCGCAACGTCACCTGGTTCTCCCTCGGTGACGTCCAGGTCCAGGTGGGTACCGCGGTCGACGGCCTGGCCGTCATGCTGCTGTTCACCGTCACCCTGATCTCACTGCTTGTGCACGTCTTCTCCACCAACTACATGCACGGCGACGTGCGCTTCACCTACTTCTTCGCTGCCCTGTCGCTGTTCACCACCGGGATGCTGCTCTTGGTGGTCTCCTCCAGCCTGCTCCAGGCCCTCTTCGGCTGGGAGCTGATGGGGCTGTGCAGCTTCATGCTCATCGGGCACTGGTGGGAGCGCAAGCCCAACTCCGACGCGGCCATGAAGGCCTTCCTCACCACCCGCACCGGCGATATCGGCCTGCTGGTGGGAATCGTCATCATGTTCTTCGCCGCTGGCCAGACCTTCGACATCGCCACCATCAACGAGCTCGCGTTGAGCGGGGGGATGGGGGAGACGGCCCTGCTGGTGGGGGCGCTGGCCCTGTTCGCCGGGGTCATCGGCAAGTCGGCCCAGTTCCCCCTGCACACCTGGCTGCCCGACGCCATGGCCGGACCCACCCCGGTCTCGGCCCTCATCCACGCCGCCACCATGGTCGTGGCCGGGGTCTACCTGGTGGCCCGGCTTTACGGCGTGTTCTGGGA
>JALZNY010000088.1 GCA_030857525.1 Actinomycetota bacterium | reverse complement strand
GACGCCGAGGCGGCCGTCCGTCGAGCCTTCGTGGGGGAGTGAGCCTCAGGCCCTGGGAGGAAGGCGACCCGCCCGGTAGTCGTTCGAACGTAAGTGGTCCTGGCGGGTGAGCGGGGGACGGCGGAGGGCGGCGGTGAGCGCCGGCGCCACGATCGACGGCTGGGCCACGAAGCGCTCGAGGGCGAAGGTCTCCCCGGTGCCGAGCTGGAGGGTCTGGGTCGTGGCGCTGAGCACGCCCGACAGCTCGAAGTACTCGCAGGCCACGATCACCTCGGGGTAGCGCTGGAGCCGGCGCCGTCGCTTCTGGTAGCTGCGCATGAGCTGGCGGTCGGCGTCGGTTAGGGAGAACTTGCGCCCCCAGCGCAGCGACGCCCGGACGCAGTCGGGGGTGGGCTGGCGCAGGAACACGCTGACCTCGTGGCGGCGTTGGCGGCGGATCGACAGGGTACGCCGTTCCAGGTCACGCAGAATCTCGGCCAGCGCTGAGCTGGCGGGCAGGAGGCCGGCGAGCAGGCGGGCCTCACGCTGGTCGTCGTCGGCCATCCGGCGCTCGGCGGCCACCCGTTGGTGGTCGATCCGCTCCAGCTCCGCTTCGACCGTCCAGGTCTGCTCCATGGCGCCTCGGGGACCGGGAGGGAGGGGAGTGGTCCACCTCCATTGCACTCCCTGCCCAGCGAGGCGTCAGTAGATTCTTCCCACACCTACCAGCGATACCGCAGACCATCTCCTCCTAGGTCAGAGCACGGCGGATGAACTCATCGAACATGGGGACGGTGAAGGCGAGGTCACCGTGACGCGGGGCATAACAAAGGCCACGCTTGATGAGACTGTCCCGCGCGGGTCCCGTCTGGGTCGTCTTCTTCCCGAGATACCTCGACACGTCTCCAGACTTGTAGGGTCCCGGCCCTCCCAGGGCGGCCATCGCTCGGAGGTAGTCACGTTCAGCGTCCGTGGTCTTGTCGATCCTGGCTCTGAAGAAACCCTGGTCGAGGTCATCGATGGCGAGCCTCGTCGCGGCTCGTACGTCGTCCAGCGTGATAGTCGTACCGGTCGCCAGGTTCCAAGACTGTTTGCCGAACTCTTGGAGGAAGTAGGGATAGCCCTTGGTGTCACGGATGGCTTGCTCCACGGCAGCAGTCGACCAGGTCGCACCCTCCTGCTCGACTGGGAGGGTGAGGGCCATGGACGCGTCGCTGTCGCCAAGAGAGCCGATGTCGACGTACCGGAAGAGACGTTCGGCGTAGGAGCGGGCTTCGCCAGCCAATCCGGGGAGAGAAGGAAGCCCTGCGCCCGCAACCAGAAGTGGCAGCCCGAGTTGGGACACACGGTGTAATCCGATGATGAGGGCGGAGAGCTCTGATCGGCCAAGGTACTGAATCTCGTCGATGGTCAGAAAGACCCCGGTGCCGGCGTCTCGAGCGGTTTCACCAACTTCTGTGAACAACCCACTGAGATCTCCATCGAGTTGACCGGAGTCGGCCTGACCGGGCTGTGGCTCGAAGTCGATGACCAGCGATCCCGCATCGCCGCCAAGCGGAACGTGAACCTTGATGAAGCTTCGAAGCACACCGAGGGCTCGAGCGGCGCGCTCCTTGGCGCCAGACCCGATGCCCAACTCCAAGAGGACTCGGCGACTCAGGGCTGCGGTCGCATGGGCGATCCGTACGTCCTCCGTTGCTTCAAGATGAGCGTGGATCCAGCCTTCGTGCTCGGCTGACTCCCTGCGCCCGGATTGAACGGGTTGCGGACCCTGTCCATCGCCCAAGTATAGCCTTCTGTGGGGTTTATAGCGGCTTACGCTATAAATCGCTCACACCTAGAGAAACGCAGCCCGAGCGTCCCGACAGGGAGGGCGGGTGTCGTGAGAAACGCTACGGCAGCAGCGTGTACGACGGGTTGATGAGGGTGAGCTTGTTGCGCTCCCGACGTATGACGCCTTCGAGGATCACGCCCCGCCCCGGGTCGAGACCCCGGATCGAGCGGCGCCCGGTGAACACGACCAGGGCGCGCCCGGTGCCGTCGTCGACGGTGGCCTCCAGCGACGGGCACCCGGCGCGTGGCACCGAGCGCAGGCTGGTGACCTCGCCCGCCACCCGGACCCGACAGCGCAGCGGGCAGTCGCCCAGGTCGACCCGGTCCAGCTGGACCTCCTTGAACCGGCTCGAGAGACGGTCGTGCTCCAGGTCGTCGATGCTGGCGCTCAACCCCTGGACGAGCCTCTTGAGCCCCACCGACCCAGAGTAGCGCCCGGTCTCGGGGTACCGTCGTTGCTGGTGAGCACCCGCAAGCTGATCGTCACCGCCCTGTTGTGCGGGCTCGCCATCCTGGTGGCCGGGGCCGTCCAGCTCGTCATCTTCACCCGGTAGACCACGCCGGATAGGGGGCGTTCTCCCCGCCCAACGAAGGGATGCGGAGGGCTAGGGTCGGATCATGCGATCCCTACGGGACAAGTTTGCTGTCGGCGCCGTGGTGACCGTCCTGGCCTTCGGGGCGGTGGCCTGTAGCGACGAGGATGGTGACGGCGCCACCACCGACGAGGAGATCGACGGTGCCGAGGACCAGGTCGACGAAGGTGTCGACCAGCTCGAGGAGGAGGTCGACGAGAACAGCGAATAGCCTGAGTCCCTCGGCCGAGGGACTCGGTCGGTGAGAGGAGCGGGGTGGCTCAGGAGTTCGACGTCGTCATCGTGGGTGGTGGGCCGGGTGGCTACGCGGCCGCCCTCTACGCCGCTGGCGCCGACTTGTCGGTGGCCATGGTGGAACTGGCCCGGGTGGGGGGAACGTGCCTGCACCAGGGGTGCATCCCGGCCAAGGAGCTGCTCGAGACCGCCGCCGTCGTTCGCACCGTCGCCGGCGCCGGGTCTTACGGGATCGAGGTGGGGCCGCCCACGATCGACTTCGGGGCCTCCATGGCCCGCAAGCAACAGGTGGTCGACGGGTTGTGGAAGGGCCTCGAGGGCCTGCTGAAGCGCCGCCGGATCACCATCGTCGCCGGGACGGGCACGCTGGCCGGCCCCGGTCGGGTCCAGGTGCACACCGGCGGCGCCGATGGCGAGGGGGGCGACGGCGAGGGAGGCGACGGCGAGGGCCAGGTGCTGGAGGCGGCGCATGTCATCCTGGCCCCCGGCTCCGTGCCCCGCACCCTCCCTGGCTTCGAGATCGACGGCCGCTTCGTGCTCAGCTCCGACGAGGTGCTGGCCATGTCCGATCTGCCGGCCTCGGCCGCGGTGATCGGCGGGGGCGCCATCGGCTGTGAGTTCGCCTCGATGTTGGCCGACCTCGGGGTAAAGGTCACCCTCTTGGAAGGGCTGCCCAAGATCCTGCCCCTCTGCGACACCGACGTGGCCGCCGTGGTCCGCCGCCACTTCGAGAAGCGGGGGATCGACGTGCGCACCGGCGTCGAGGTCCTCGGGCACACGCCCGGTTCGGACACCACCGTGGTCGAGCTCGGCGGGGGGGAGTCGGTGGAGGTGGAGCGCATCGTCGTCTCCGTCGGTCGCCGGCCCCGCTCCGAGACGCTGGCTCTCGACGGCACGGGGGTCGAGGTCGACGAGCGGGGCTTCATCAAGGTCGATCAGACCGGGCGCACCACGCTGGAGGGGGTGTGGGCGGTGGGCGACGTGGTGGCCACGCCTCAGCTCGCCCACGTGGGCTTCGCCGAGGCCATCGTCGCCGTGCAGGACCTGCTGGGCGAACACCCCCTGCCCGTCCAGTACGACAAGGTCCCCTGGTGCATCTACTGCCATCCGGAGGTGGCCTTCGCCGGCCACTCCGAGGAGTCGGCCCGGGAGGCGGGCCTCGACGTGGTCGTCTCCTCGCATCACTACCGGGGCAACGGCCGGGCCTTGATCCTGGGCGAGCCCGAGGGCCTGGTCAAGGTGGTGGCCCTGCGTGGCCCCGACGGCAGGGCCGGCCAGATCGTGGGCGTCCACATGGTCGGTCCCTGGGTGACCGAGCAGCTCGGGCAGGGGTACCTGGCGGTCAACTGGGAGGCCACGGTCGACGAGGTAGCCAGCCTGGTGCAGCCCCATCCCACCCTCTCGGAGACCTTCGGCGAAGCGGTGATGGCCCTCACCGGCCGGGGACTGCACGGCTGATGAAGGAGGTTGAGTCCTGATGACCGATGTCACCATGCCCCAGCTGGGGGAGACCGAGGTTACGGAGCGCACGATCACCCGGTCGGCGCAGCCGGCCGCAAGGCGCTTGACGCCCGAGGAGGTCAGGTCCTGATGACCGATGTCACCATGCCCCAGCTGGGGGAGACCGTTACCGAAGGGACGATCACCCGCTGGTTCAAGCAGGTGGGCGACAAGGTGGCGGCCGACGAGGTGCTGTTCGAGGTCTCCACCGACAAGGTCGACTCCGAGGTGCCGGCTCCGGCCGCGGGCTACCTGGCCGAGATCCGGGTGGGCGAGGGGGACACCGTCGAGGTGGGCGTCACCCTGGCCGTGCTGTCCGACGACCCGCCCGAGGGCGGGGGCGGCGCCGAGTCCGACGAGACATCGGCCGACGAGACATCGGCCGACGAGACATCAGCCGACCAGGCGCCGGCCCGCGAGGCGCCAGTGTCACCGGACGAGTCGGGAAGCGGCGAGGGCCGGAGCGAGGAGGCCGAGGAGGAGCCGGCTCCCTCTGCGCCGGCTCCCTCTGCGCCGGCTCCCGCCGCGCCCCTCGACGAGAGTCCTGCGCCCGCGCCGGCGGCGGCAGCCGGTTGGGACGACGGGGAGCGGTCCGGGACGGGCGGGGGACCGGCGCTGCTGTCGCCCGTGGTGCGGCGCCTGGTCGCCGAGCACGGCCTCGACGCCGGCGCCATCACCGGCACCGGGGCCGGTGGGCGCATCACCCGCAACGACGTGCTGGCGCTCATCCAGTCCGGTCCGGGGTCGACCGGTGCCCCCTCCGCCCCGGTATCCGACGGGTCAGGAGCGTCCTCCCGACCTCCCGCGCCCAGACCGCAGCCGGCGGCGGCTCCCACCGGCCAGCGCGGCGGGGAGGACGAGGTCGTTCCCTTCTCCAACATGCGCCGGCGCACCGCCGAGCACATGATCCGCTCCAAGGCCACCTCGGCCCACACCCTGGTCGTCATGGAGGTCGACTACGAGGGGGTCGACCGGGTCCGCCTGGCCGCCAAGGACCGGTTCAAGGCCGAGGAGGGGGTCAACCTGACCTACCTCCCCTTCGTGAGCCGGGCCGTCGTCGACGCCCTGCGGGAGTTCCCCCACATGAACGCCTGGGTGGGCGACAACGAGCTCCAGGTGCACCGGGCCGTGCACCTGGGCATCGCCGTCGACCTGCACTTCGACGGGCTGATGGTGCCGGTGGTGCATGGGGCCGACGGCAAGCGCCTGCGGGTGCTGGCCAGCGAGATCGCCGCCCTGGCCGCCCAGGCCCGGGGCCGCAAGCTCGGTCCCGACGACATCGCCGGGGGCACCTTCACCATCACCAATCCCGGCCCCTTCGGCACCCTGGTCACCGGGGCCATCATCAACCAGCCCCAGGTGGCCATCCTCTCCACCGACGGGGTACGGAAGCGACCGGTCGTGGTCGAGCTGGCCGACGGGTCCGACGCCATCGCCGTGCACCCGGTGGGCAACCTGGCCCTCACCTTCGACCACCGGGCGGTCGACGGCGCCTACGCCTCGGCCTTCGTGGCCCAGGTGGCCCAGATCCTCCAAACCCGGGACTGGTCCGCCGAGCTGGCATGACGCTGCGGGTCCGGTGGCTGGGGCGGGTCGGCTACGACGAGGCGCTGGCCCTGCAGCGGGCGCTGGTGACGTCGTGCGACGACCACCTGCTGCTCCTCGAGCACCCGCCGCTGTACTCCCTCGGCCTGCGGGCCGATCGGGGCGACGTCCTGGTCCCGCCCGCCTCGGTGGGGGCCGAGCTGGTGCGCAGCGACCGGGGGGGCCAGGTCACCTACCACGGTCCCGGTCAGCTAGTGGCCTACCCGGTGCTGACCGTGCCCGGGCGCAGGGGCGGGGGGATGGCCGACACCGTCGCCTACGTGCACTCGTTGGAGCAGCTGGTGATCGACGTGCTGGGCGACCTGGGCCTGCCCGGCGCCGGCCGTGACGACCGTCACCGAGGCGTCTGGGTGGCGGGGGCCAAGATCTGTTCCGTAGGGGTGCGCCTGGCCCGGTCCCGGTCGATGCACGGCTTCGCCCTCAACGTCGACCCCGACCTGGGCATGTTCGACCACATCGTGGCCTGCGGCCTCCCCGACGGGAAGGTCACCTCCCTGGCCGGGCTGGGCCTCGACGTCACCATGGCCCAGGTGGTCGA
>JALZNY010000087.1 GCA_030857525.1 Actinomycetota bacterium | reverse complement strand
CGACCTCAGGGGTGACCTGGGCCTCGTGGTAGTCGCGGATGTTGTCGCGAGCCGCCTCCAGCGCGGCCCGCAGCTGGGGCTCGAGCCCGCTCAGGGCGGCGCCGAGCTCGGCCGCCGGAACAGCCAGCTCGTCGATGGCCACACCGTCGAAGCGCTCGGTCAGCTCGCGAACGGCGGCGTCGCCCCCCTCGCGAACCTGGGCCAGGATGGCCTGGACCTCGGCCACCGGCGGTTCGGTCGCCGCCTGGGGGCGGGGCAGGCGCCACCGGAGATCGTCGCCGGCGCCGCGCACATCGAGGCGCTCGAGCATAGGGATGGCGAGCCTACCGGGCGGGCCCTGGGACCTGAAGGCGGTTCTGGGATAGACCGGGGACATGAACGCCGGACCCCAGCTCTCTTCGGTGGCGACTGCCCTAACCGAGCTCACCCGCCGGGTCACCGAGCTGGCCGAGGAGCTGGCCGGCTCCGGTCGCGACGACTTGGCCAGCGAGCTCTTCGAGGCCGAGCGCGCCCTTCTCACCGCCAGCCGCCGATTGAGCAAGGTGGTTGACATGCTCTCCTGATTTCGGTCTCACTCGCTTCGCCTTGCCGCCGTCGTCGGCCACGCCTGCCGCCGAAGGCGGCCTCACTCTGGCTGACGACCCGGCGAGCGAAGCTCACCCGGAAGGGTGTTCAGCGTCCTGACCGGTGGCTCCGCCGCCGGTCGGGACACAAGCAAACTCGGTCGAACGGAGTGGAGCGAAGCGCAACGAGTGAGACCGATCAGCTGAATGCCGAAGGGCAGTAGTCCGACAGGACGCAGCGGTTGCAGCGGGGGCGGCGGGAGACGCAGACGGCTCGGCCGTGGAGGATGAGGCGCAGGCTGAGGGCTCCCCGCTGCGATGCTGGCACCATGGCGTTGAGCTCGGCCTCGACCCTGACCGGATCGACCTCGGCGGTGAGGCCGAGCCGCCGGGAAAGGCGACCGACGTGGGTGTCCACGGCGAGGCCGGGCAGGCCGAAGGCAACGCTGCGGATCACGTTGGCCGTCTTGCGCCCCACTCCCGGAAGGGCGGTGAGGTCAGCCATCGATACGGGCACCTCGCCCCCGTAGTGCTCCACCAGGGCTCGGGCCATGCCGAGCAGGCTCTTGGTCTTCTGGCGGAAGAACCCGGTGGGGTGGATCAGGCGCTCGACCTCGGCTGGGTCGGCGCCGGCGAGCGCGGCGGGTCCGGGGTAGCGGGCGAACAACGCCGGGGTCACCGAGTTGACCCGCTCGTCGGTGGTCTGGGCCGACAGGATGGTGGCGACCAACAGCTGGAAGGCGTCGTGGTGGACCAGAGCACACAGCTCGCTGGCGCTGCCCGGGTACTCCTCGCTCAGACGGCTCAAGGTCTCCCGGGCCCGGCCTCCCGGGCTGCGCGGCCGTCGTCGCTCCACGATCGACGAGGGTAAGCGACGAGGGTGAGCGAGGCCGCCGTAACCTGCCGTGCCGTGCGCACCCTCGAGATCAAGCGCCAGCTCGACGGCCACGACCTGGCCGCGGTCTCCGAGCTCTTGAGCGTGGCCGAGCGAGCCGACGGCCACCGAGCGGTCGACGACCACCGCTGGCTCGACATGGCCCAGGGCGGCCGCGCGAGCTACGCCGGCCTGGTGGCTTGGGAGACCGGCCACGACCATCCCGTGGGCTACACCCAGCTCAGCCGAGGCCGCCAGAGCTGGGCCCTCGACATGGTGATCGACCCCCACCATCGCTACGACGCTCTCGACATCGGTCCCGAGATGCTGCGGGCCGCCCTCGACCTCATCGCGAGCGAAGGCGGTGGCCACGTCCACCTGTGGGTGTACCAACCCACCGCGGCTCACGACGAGATCGCGGCCCGGGTGGGCTTGCGCCGAGGCCGGGACCTGCTGCAGATGCGCCGGCCCCTCCCTGCCTCGTCACCCGAGGCCGAGCTGGCGGTGCGGCCGTTCCGACCCGGGCACGACGAAGCCCAGTGGCTGGAGGTCAACAACCGGGCCTTCGCGTGGCACCCCGAGCAGGGTGGGTGGGACACCGAGACCCTCGCCGCCCACCTGGCCGAGCCCTGGTTCGACGCCGAGGGCTTCCTGCTGCACGAGCGCGACGGACGCCTGGCCGGGTTCTGCTGGACCAAGGTCCACCGCGAGCACGACCCGCCGCTGGGAGAGCTCTACGTCGTAGCCGTCGACCCCGACTTCCAGGGCCTGGGTCTGGGTCGGGCCCTGGTGGTGGCCGGACTCGACTGGTTGCACCGAACCGGTGGCCTGAACCTGGCCATGCTCTACGTCGACGCCGCCGAGCACCGGGCCGCCGGCCTCTACGAGAGTCTGGGCTTCACCGTCGACCACGTCGACCGGGCCTACGTGGGCGACGTGGGGGAAACCCATCCGACCACAGCTCAGCCCACGGCGCCCACGCCTACGGCGGAGCCCACTGCGTAGGTGAGCACGGCGGGCACCACGGTGAAGGCCACCTGTCGGGTGACGGTGCGCACGAGGGAACGGCCGGTGAAGCGCCCGATGGCGCCCCCTACCGCCACGGCGGCGACGACGGCCGCCACCAGGGACGCAACGGTGGCCCCAGTCCCCGATCCCACGAACCAAGGGACGAGGGGTACGAGCGCCCCCACCGAGAAGGCGGCGAAGGACGAGGTGGCGGCGCCGATGGGCGAGCCGAGCTGGGAGGGGTCGACCCCCAGCTCCTCGCGGGCGTGGGTCTCCAGGGCCACCTCGGGGTCCGACATCACCGTCTCGGCCAGCTCCCGGGCCTGGCCGGGGTCCATCCCCCTCGACTCGTAGACCTCGGCCAGCTCGGCCGTCTCCACCTCGGGGTGACGGCGGATCTCGATGCGCTCCAGCTCCAGCTCACGCTCGAGCAGCTCGGACTGCACCTTCATCGAGTTGTACTCCCCGGCGGCCATGGAGATGGCCCCGGCGATCAGGCCGGCCAGACCGGCCAGACGTACGATGCTCGGAGCGACTTCGGCCCCGGCCACGCCGAGGATCAGGCCGACGTTGGAGACCAGGCCGTCGCTCACCCCGAAGACGGCTGCCCGGGCCGCTCCCCCCTGGACATCACGGTGTTGGTGCTCGCCGTGCTCGTGATCGGCCTCGTCCCCGATACCGACGTCAGCGCTGGTCACCACCACCGCAGGGTACCGAGGAGGTGGCGCCCCTACCCTGGACCACCGTGGTCGCTCGCTACGGAGTCGAGGTGGAGGCGCTGGCCGACCTGCTGGTCGACCATCCCGGTTACCGGGTCGGCCAGGTCTGGGACGGCCTGTACCGTCGCCTCCTCGATCCCCTGGCCATGACCGACCTCCCGGCCGGCCTGCGCCAGCGCCTGCACGAAGAGCTTCCCGACGCCTTGGCGCCGGTGCAGGAGTCGGTGAGCGACGACGGGGCCACGGTGAAATGGCTGTGGCGGTTGCACGACGGGGCCCAGATCGAGACCGTCCTCATGCACTACGACGACCGGTCCACCGTGTGCGTCTCGTCCCAGGCGGGCTGTGCCATGGCCTGCAGCTTCTGCGCCACCGGCCAGTCGGGGTTCGAGCGCAACCTGGCGGTGGGTGAGATCGTGGAGCAGGTGGTGCGGGCAGCCCGCCGAGCCCGACCCCGGCGGGTCTCCAACGTGGTGTTCATGGGCATGGGCGAGCCGCTGGCCAACTACGACCGGTTGTGGGCGGCGCTGCGCCGGCTGCACGGCGACCTCGGCCTGTCGGCCCGCCACCTCACCGTGTCGACCATCGGGGTGGTCCCCGGCATCGACCGGCTGGCGCACGAGGACCTCCCGGTGAACCTGGCCGTCTCCCTCCACGCCGCCAACGACGCCGACCGCGCTCGCTTGGTGCCCCTCAACCGTCGCTACCCCCTCGCCGAGCTGACCGCGGCCTGCGCCCGCTACGTCGAGGCCACCGGTCGGCGCCTGTCGTTCGAGTGGGCCCTCATCGACGCCACCAACGACCGGCCTGGCGACGCCATCGAGCTGGCCGCGCTGGCCCGCCCGCTGCGAGCCCACGTCAACCTGATCCCCCTCAACCCCACCCCGGCCTACGCCACCCCCGGCACCCCACTCGAGGGCGTCCGGTCGTTCTGCCGGCAGCTGCGGGAGCTCGGGGTCAACGCCACCGTTCGCCACAACCGGGGCACGGGCATCGACGCCGCCTGCGGCCAGCTGCGTGCCGCTCAACCGCCCCGGCCGACCCGGACCGTGAACCTCTCCCCCACCCGCACGGCGTCCACCAGCACCTCACCGGCGCGAACCACGCCCGCCGGCCAGACCACCGAGCGCACCAGGGTGCCCTCGACCACGGCGCCCGACCCGACCACCGACTCGCCCCCCGACGCGGCCAGGTTGGCGGCCAGGTAGTCGCTCGGCGTGGCGCAGTCGACGAAGCTCGTCGCCGTGGACAGCGTCTCCAGGCGCCCCTCGGCCAGGTGGTGGCGCCAGCTGGCCTCCCACAGGCCGCAGGGCTCGTGGGGCAGGCGGGCCACCTCGCTGGCGGGCAGGAGCGCCCCGAGGACCCGACTTCTCGGCTCGAGGCCCTCGCCCGGAGCACCGGCGATGAGGACCCGGACCCGCTCGCCGTCCCACTCCTCGATCAGGAGGGACAGCGTGGCGGTGTGCCAGGTGTCGGCGTTGACGACCAGGACGGGCCGGCCGTCCAGCCACGGCCGCAGGTGGGCGACGGCTCCGGCGGTCCCGAGCGCCTCCGGCTCCTCCACCGACACCTGCACCCGACCGGCGAGGTGGTCTTCGAGCTGCTCGCGGCCGTGGTGGACGTTGACCGCCACGCGCCCCTCTCCCACGACGGGGAGGACACGGGCCAGGGCGAGGTCGACGAGGGCCCTACCGGCTACCGGGCAGAGGGCCTTGGGCCGCAGGGAGGTGAGAGGACGCAACCGGCGGCCGCTTCCTGCGGCGAGCACCAGGGCTGCCACACTGTCAGGCATGGAGACCCGTCGGTGGACCAACCCCAGCCATCCCCAGACCCTGCAGATCGCCGTTTTCCTGCTCTACGCCAATGCGGTGTTCGGCCTGCTGTTCCAGACGCCGTTTCGGCTCTTCGGCATCCTGGGGTTCTTGGTGGTGGTGGCCTACGGCGCCGGGGGCTTCGGGGTGGCCAACGACCAGAACTGGGGCTACATCCTCGCCGTCGCCGTCTCCGCAATAGTGCTGCTCGCCTCGTTGAGCCTGGGCATCAACTTCAACAACATCATCACCTTGATGTTCGACGTCGCCCTCCTCGTGCTGTTGATCCATCCTCAGAGCCGTACCTACCGCTCGATCTGGTTCAAGTGAACCGCGCTCCTCAGGGATCGGCCTCGTAGGGAGGCGCCAGGGGCTCGTCGTGGCGGGCGGCGGCCTCCAGCTCAGCCGGCAGGGGCCAGGGGTTGGGGAGGCAACCGTCGAGCTCGGTGCTCTGCTGGGACATGATCCGCGCCGCACGCCCGGGGACAGGACACTGGGGTGGCGGTGGGTGGTGACGGCCCAGGAGGTGACCGACCTCATGGTTGACCAGCATGGTGTGATAGCCGGCCAGGTCGCCCGTCCATTCCTCGGTTGCGCTACGCCAGCGGTCGGCGTTGAGGGCCACGACCGGACCGTTCTGGCAGGAGAAGCGCCCGCCGGTGCGATAGGGCCGGCAGAGCCGGTCGACCTCGGGGCCTTCGGCCAGCACCACCACGAAGTCGGCGCCCGGGTCCTCGATCAGGACGAAGCCGGCGCCGGACCAACCCCGAGGGTCGGCCAGCGTGGCCCGGACCACCTCGTCGAACCCCTCCGTGGCCGGGTCGCCCACCCGCCGCTCGATTCGGTAGCGCACCTCCACCGCCGTCGCCTGGCCCGCAGGCGCCGGTGCATCGAGACGGGAGGCCGGCGTGACGTCGGGGGCGCGGGTCAGAGGACTGCCTCCGCTCGGACCGCAGGCCACCAGCGTGGCCAGGGCCAGCAACGCTGGCGCCAGTCGCCTCCACCCGGGAACGCCCACGCTCGCCAGTCTGTCGGGACGGGCGCCACACTGGGGGTCGTGGCCGAGCTGATCCGCGACTCGCTGGAGGTGCTGATGGTCGTCGCCCTCGGCGGCATGCTCGGCGCCGTCGCCGGCCGCCTGCGACGGGGCGACGTGCGGGTGTACCGCTGTGCGGGCTGTCGCCGCCCGACGTCGCGCGGCTACCCACGGTGCCGTCACTGCGGCGTCGAGCAACCCGACGCCACGTGAGGACCGCGAGTTCGATCGGGTTCCAGGTCCGAACAGGAGGGGTAGCCTCCGAGACTGACG
>JALZNY010000442.1 GCA_030857525.1 Actinomycetota bacterium | reverse complement strand
GTTATCAGCCATGGCCGGTCCTGCGCTTCCCAAAGGCAACTGGGACGGACTGGCGGGCGTGGCGCAAGGTGACCGACGCCTCCTCGATGGCGACGCGTTCGACATCCTCGAGGTCACCGAGCTGTGCTTCGTGCGTGCGGATGTGGCCGAGGATCACCTCCAGTTGGCGAGCGACGTGGTCCACCGCCCAGGTGGCCGCGTCGGCAGCGAGCATGGCCTCACGCTCGCGGCGCAGCTCATCGGCGTAGGCCTGCAGCTCGGGCAGGTAGGAAGGGTCCGACTCGAAGTGGGGGCAGGCGGTGCACTGGTAGCGGATCGGGCAGGCCTGCCCACCGGCGCGCACGTTGGTGGGCTCGGAGCACTTGCCCATGGGAACCGCCACCCAGGCCAGCGACTCCCGCAGATGGGTCAACCTCGAGGGCGGCGAACCGAGAGGACGGGCGACTCCCCGGTTGTCGACCGTGTGGCGAGCCAGCAGCTCCATGGCCGCTCGCTTGCGGGCATCGCCCACCCGGTAGTAGCCGAGGGTGGTCGACAGGCTCCGGTGGTCCATCAGCTCCCTCAGCACCGAGGGCGCCACGCCGGAGTCGGCCATGGTCTGGGCGTAGGTGTGACGGAAGGCGTGGGGCTTGATGGCGTTCTTGTCGAACGGCACCGGGTTGGCGTGCTCGTCGAGCGGACCGGCCTCGATCATTGGCATCCGCGCCAGCCAAGTTCGGAACCAGCCGTTGACCAGCCCGGTGTCGATGTGGCTGGTGCCGTCGGAGTTCTTGTGCGGCCGGGGCAGCAGCCACAGCTGGTCGGTGGGTGTGGACGGGAAACGCGAGCGGACCCAGTCCTGCTGGGTCCGGACAGCGCCGACCAGGGCCGAGTCGGCCAGGGGCAGACGTCGGCCCATCCGTGCGGCCTTGTGGTTGTCGTAGACGAGCACGTCCTTGCCGTGGGCGTCGACCTCCAGGCACTCCAGGCGCAGGCTGGCCACCTCGCCCACCCGCCGTCCGGTGCCCTTGAGGAGCCGGTAGGTGAGCACGGCCATCGCCCCGCCTCCCTCACCGAGGACGCCCAGGGTGGCGATCCTCGAGGGTCCCGTGGCGCCGGGAATCTCACCGAGGATGTTCAGCCGCGTATCCAGCTGGGCGACCACGGCCGCCGGCAGGGCCCGGCCGGGAGGCTCTTCGGTGGCCCGGGGAGCGCGGTCGCCTCGGCGGAAGGCGAAGCTGGCTCCGACGCCATTTAGCAGCCCCAGCTCCCTCGCCTCGTTCAGGATCAGGCTGCAGTCCTCGACCAGCGCCGCTTTGGACCTGGCTCCCCAGGGCTTGGTCTTGGCCGGGAACTGCGGGGAGCGAACCCGTGCCAGGAACCGCTCGATGTCTGGCCGGGCGAGCGTGGCCGGGTTCTCGCCGCCGCCCGGCCCAGAGGCCAAAACGGCCGAGAGGACCGACAGCGAACCCACCCGGTGAGCCATGACGGTGTCGCCGACCCGGCCGATGGTGGCCGCCGCCCATGCCTTGGCCGCCTCCCGCAGCCAGGGCTGGCGAATAGCGCGGAAGTCCAACCGTCTGCGGCCCGGCCGGCCGAACAGCCGAAGATCCCACACGTCCTTGCCGCGCTCGGCCTCTGGATCGGCATAGACCAGACCGACCACGTCAACGCTGAAGCGAGCGAACCGAACATGGGCCTTGTCACCGACGCCCTCGAGCAAGCCCAGGTCGAACTCGGTGACCGATCCGACCCCCAGCGCCCGGAGCTGGTCGATCCACGGGCGCATCCCGCCGGTGACGACGGTGACCTGCTCGGCGGCGCGGCAGCCGATGGCGTAAGCGAGCTCGAGGGTGACCAACTCCGGAAGCCCCCGCAGCGACAGCACCCGACTGTTGACCGGTTGGCGCACCCGAGCCGCCCAGTCGGTGAAGGCCTCGCCGCTGGGCCGGCCGTCGGCCCTCCAGATCCGCGCGTGGGGCAGGCACAGTCGCGTTGCCGGGTAGGCGGCCGCCCGGTAGCAGGACGCCGCCGCGCACTCTCCGAGGTCGGGAAGAGGC
>JALZNY010000441.1 GCA_030857525.1 Actinomycetota bacterium | reverse complement strand
GGTGAACAAGAACACCAACAGCTTGAGCGTGAACCACAGCGTGCCCCAGATGAGGGGCGGGCCGAAGAGCACGGGTCCTGCCGGGCCCCCCAGGAACAGGGTGACGATGATGGCCGACATGGTGATCGTGTTCATGAACTCGGCCAGGTAGAACATGCCGAAGCGGATGGAGGAGTACTCGGTGTGGAACCCGCCCACCAGCTCCTGCTCGGCCTCCACCAGGTCGAAGGGCGGGCGGTTGAGCTCGGCGGTGGCGGCCACGCAGAAGATGACGAAGGGCACGAAGGCGGTGGCGATGATGTTCCAGTTGGCGATGCTGCCGGCTTGGCCGGCCACGATGTCGTGCGTGGACAGCGAGCCGCTGAGCAGCACCACAGCCACTACCGACAGACCGAGAGCGGCTTCGTAGCTCACCATCTGGGCCGATGCCCGCACCGAGCCGAGCAGCGGGTACTTCGAGCCCGACGCCCACCCTGCCAGCATGATCCCGTACACCGCGATCGACGACATGGCCAGCAGGAACAGCACACCCACCGGAGGATCGGCCACCTGCATCCAGGTGCGGCGTCCGAACAGCTCGATGGCCCCGTCGTTGCCCCCGGTGAACACCCCCCCGATGGGCACGATGGTGAAGGTGAGGAAGGCCGGCGCCACCGACAGGTAGGGGGCCAGGCGAAAGACAGCCTTGTCGGCCTTGTCGGGCTTGAGGTCCTCCTTGAAGATGAGCTTGATCCCGTCGGCCAGAGTCTGGCCCATACCCCAGGGACCGGCTCGGTCGGGGCCGATGCGGTTCTGCATGTCGGCCACGACCTTGCGCTCGAACCAGATCATGAAGATGACACCCACCATGACGATGGTGAAGCCGATGAGGGCCTTGACCACGACGAAGGCCAGCACCACCCAGTCGAATCCGTCGGCGAAGAGGGGGTCGCCGGTCATGTCCCGGACCCGGTCGAGCTGTGTGCGCCCGAGGACATGGTCTCGAGGCGGACCTCGGTCACGGCCTGGGTGGCGTCGATGAGATCGGCGGCGCCGGGCCCGGGCTGGTTGTAGGCCAGGGCCACGCTGCCCTGGGGCACACCGGGATCGGCCACCGTCACCAAAACCACCCGGCCCCGGCCGCTGGTCACCTGGAGCTTGGTCCCGGTGCCCACCCCGAGGGGGGCGAGATCGGCCGGGTTGACCCGCAGACGCCCGCCGGGGGCCAGGGGGGCCAACGAGGGCGAGTGACGGACGAAGGTGCCGTCGTCGTAGAGCCGCCGGGCGGCTACCAGGCGTAACGAGTAGCGATCCAGCGGCGGCGGAGGGGCGCCGCTGGTATCCGACGGGGACCAGCGCAGGACGGCGGGGCGCGCCGGGCCCGTCTGGGGGGTGGCCACCTCCACCGGCGAACGGACGGGCGACTGCGGGTCGGGCGTATCGGCCACCCCCATGGCGTTCGACGCCAGGGTGTCCACCTTGAGGTGGCCGGGCACGCCGCTGATGCCGGGAGAATCGGTCTGGGCCATCGAAGGCCGGAGCCGGCCCGACGACTCGACGTCGGAAGGCGAATCGTCGGCGCCCTGGCTGGGCGACTCGGGAACGCCCCCCACCAGGATCCCGTCGAAGCCCTCAGGCGAGGCCAGTCGGGCTGCGGTGATGCCCTGATGCGCCGGGGCCAGGCGCTCGATCTCGTCCCAGACCGACCCGACCGAGTCGAAGCCCAGGTCTCCGCCCAGGCGGAAGGCGAGCTCGGCGGCGATCATCCAGTCGGCCCGGGCCGTTCCCGGGGCGGTGACCTTCTGGTAGAGGCGACTGACCCGTCCCTCGATGTTGGTGGTGGTACCCGCCTTCTCCCCGAAGGCGGCGGCGGGCAGCACCACGTCGGCTCGCCGGGAGGAGTCGGTGAGGAAGCAGTCGACGGCCAGCACGAAGCCGGCCCCGGTCAGGGCCCGGCGGGCCAGCTCCCGGTCGGGAAAGTCGGCCAGGGGGTCGGCACCCAGCAGGATCAGGCACCCCACCCGGCCCTCGCTGGCCGCGGTGAGGATGCCCTGGGCATCCAGGCC
>JALZNY010000440.1 GCA_030857525.1 Actinomycetota bacterium | reverse complement strand
GACGATCCCCGCCGTGTTCGCCCTGGTCGACGGCAAGGTGGTCGACCAGTTCATCGGGGCCAAGCCCGAGGCGGCTGTCCGCCAGTTCGTCGAGAAGCTGCTCCCCAGCGTCGAGGAGACCGAGGTACAGCGCCTGGTGGCCAAGGGGGACGAGACGTCGCTGCAGGCCGCGCTGGAGCTAGAGCCCGACAACGCCGAAGCGGTCGTGGCCCTGGCCGAGCTGCATGCCGGGGCGGGGCGTACCCAGGAGGCGCTGGCCCTGCTGGAGCGCATCCCGCCGTCGGTCGAGACCCGCCGGGTGGCAGCCCTGGCCCGTCTCGGACCGGGCCAGGCCGACGGGGGCGACGACCTCGGAGCTCGCCTCGACGCCCTGCTCGAGCACGTTGGCGACGACCCCGCCGCCCGCCAGGAGTTCCTGGACGTGTTGGAGCTGCTGGGCCCCGACGACCCCCGCACCCTCACCTACCGACGGGCGCTGACCACGCGCCTGTTCTGACCACCGGCCGCCGCACGGGGACGGCCAAGCCATGGGCATCGAGCGCCACCGCGACCACTGGCGTTGGGTCGGAGGTCCGGTGCCTCCCGGGGCCGCCGCCATCACCGTCGGGCCGCTGATCTCGCTGCGCCGGCGCGTGGCCGGGGACCGCCGGCTGCTACGCCACGAGCTGGTCCACGTGGGCCAGTGGCGCCGGCTGGGAGTCCCCGGGTTCCTGATCCGCTACCTCGGCGCCTACCTGTGCTGGCGCCTGCGGGCCCATCCGCATTGGGACGCCTACCGGCGCATCCCGCTCGAGATCGAGGCCGCCTGGTCGGCTCGCCTGCCCACCTGTTCCCCACCTAGTGAGCCCCACCCCGTGACATCTGAGCACCTTTCACGGTAGGCTCCTCCTCGACGGTCGGTCGTCCCGTTTGACCCTCGGGTCCTCCCGCTTCCCCGGCGCATTCTCTCTTGCTGCTGGGGGCTGTCGTGCCCGATCACCCTGCCACCCCTGACGGTTCCACCCCTGACGGTTCCACCCGAGGGGGTCACACCGCAGTGCCGGAGCCCTCGTCGGTGCTGCCCACCGCCTGGCGGGAGCGCCTCGACCTGCTCGGCGGGCCGGCGCCTCTCACACCGGCCCGGCTGGCCACCATCGCCGTGGGCCTGGTGGCGGCCGTCGCCGTCGCCGTGGTCGTCCTGCGGGGACCGCCTTCCCCCGTCGAGGTCAGTCTCCCCCTCGCCGGGGGTCCCGGCGACCCGGCCGTCACCTCGACCACTGATACCACCGTGGCCCCCGCCGTCCTGGCCCACGCCGCCGGAGCGGTGCACGAACCCGGTGTCTACCGCCTGGACGGCGATGCCCGGGTAGCCGACCTGGTCGAAGCGGCGGGCGGGCCGCTGGCCGACGGCGACCTGGACCGGCTGAACCTGGCTGCCCCGCTGGTCGACGGCCAGCAGGTGTACGTGCCCCAGATAGGCGAAGCCGTCCCTCAGGTGGCCGGGGCGGGGACGGGAGCAGGCGAGGCGACGGGCGGCCTGGTCGACCTCAACACCGCCGGCGCCGATGCGCTCGACACCCTGCCCGGGGTGGGCCCGGCCACGGCCCAGGCCATCCTCGACGAGCGCGAGCGACGGGGTGGGTTCGCCTCGGTGGAGGAGCTGCTCGACGTCCGGGGCATCGGTGAGGCCAAGCTCGAAGCCCTCCGAGACCTGGTGACGGTGTGACGGGTCCCGTCACCCGCCTTGCCCGCCCGACGGGTCCTGCCACCGAGCGGGACCCCTCCCTTCGGACGCCTCCGGCGTCCGTGGGCCCCTCCCCTCGGCGTCACCCGTCGGGCTCCCTGGGTGCCACCCGCACTGACGCTTGGTCGAGTCGGCCTGCGGCCGACGCTCGGACCCGATGAGTGATCGGGGGGCGATCGTTCTCGCTCTGGCCGCGTGTGCCGGGGCGTGGTGGTCGGCGGGCGTCCCGCTGGCGCCGGCCCTCGGCGCGGTGCTCCTCGCCCTGGCCCTGCGCCGGCCGGTGCTCCTGATCGCCGCCGCCGCCCTGCTGGCCTCGGCGTTGGGC